>CAZFPG010000097.1:6734-10190 GCA_964521055.1 uncultured Marinobacter sp. | reverse complement strand
GGCGTGGTCGCAGGCCTGCACCGCGTCAGCAACATAATGCAGGTTCACCTCGAACTGGCCGGGGGCGGATTCCGCAACCAGTGCGTCCGCAGGCAGCTCCTGCTCACGGGCCGCATCCAGCACATCCGCCAGGAATTCTGCGTACTCGTCAAGATCGTCAATGGAATAGGCCTGGGTGCCTGCCGGGCGCTTACCGGAAATGGGTGACTTGGGTGGCTGGGGCCGACCAGCGAGGTTCTCCTGGTCAATCAGGTAGAATTCCAGTTCATAGGCAGCCACCGGGGCCAGCCCCAACTCATTAAAGCGCTTGACGATGTTCTGCAGCACCACGCGCGGGTCCGCGAAAAACGGCGTTTCCCGATCCAGTTCGTACATGGTCAGCAGCAGTTGAGCGGTCGGCCGTTTCTGCCAGGGTTCCATGGTCAGGGTGGCGTCTATGGGCAGGCACACCCGGTCCGCCTCGCCAATGTCCAGGCCCAGGCCGGTTTCTTCCACGGTGGTGCCCTGGATGTTCAGGGCAAAGATGGAGGCCGGCATGGCAATGCCACGCTCAAACACCTTCGCCAACGTCGACGGGTCCACCCGTTTGCCGCGAACAATACCATTCATATCCGGAATCAGCAGATCAACAAACTGCAGCTCGGGGTGCGCCTGAAGAAATGCGTTAGCGCTCGCAAAACCAGAACCCATAAGATAAGCCTTCCAGAACTCAAACAGGCCTGTGGCGAGGGGCCGGCACAGGGGGTTTCAAGGATCCTTTATCCTGCTTTCCGGGGTGATTTGCAAGATAGGCATATACCGTAGGCCCCAGCGGCTCGCAGTAGGTCAACGAATTAACCAGACGGGACACTAGCTACTGGCAAACTTCTATCAATGGTCCCCTAGCCGGCTTCCAACATTACATTACGTTAAGATATGATCCTTCTGAACCATGTGATTCACGGAATCCAGTCCTACTCGCTACCCTGAGTCCGTAAAGGACCGCCGTAAAAGGGAACTTTATGAAACGTCTTTTACTTATACTCCTCGCCAGCGCCGCCCTCGGTTTCGCCTTCGTTCAATACAAAATCACCAACTCTGTCTCCGACGGGCTCGAAAACATCAAGCAGGCCATCGCACCGTTCGTCCGAATGGAATATGGCGATGTGTCCTCCACCCTGTCCGGCAACATTGAAGTCACAGACCTTCGGTTCGTTTCATTGCAAGATGACCGGGAGATCGTTGCTGACAAGGTGGCGCTGAAAACCGACAATCCCTGGGTGTTAATGAACCTGCGGGACAATTTGAGTCAAAACAAGATTCCGGACCGCCTGGAATTTGCCATCGAAGGCCTTGTGGCGGATATGGAGTTCATGACCAACCTGCAAAACACCGCTGTAACGGACAGCCCCTATACCAGACTGGAAACGGCTGGATGCAACGGGCGCTCACGGTTTAGCCGAAGTGACCTAACCACCATGGGCTTTGATCACTTGGTGCTTGATATGACCATGGGCTACCAACTGTCTAAAGGGGGTACTCGGTTGCGCATTACCAACCGGATGCTGTTCCGTAATCAGATGGCGGTCAGCCTGGATATGGTGGTGGACCATCCAAGTCCCGCCAATGAGGTTGGCCTGTCTGCGGAACTGGCAGCTGCGTCATCTTTATCCTTCGCCAGCATTGCAATCGAAGATCGGGGCCAGCTTGAACGCGTACAAGAGTTGTGTGCCGAAGAAACCGGCATGGACACAGCCCAATACCGCAAACATCACCTCGACGCCTGGATTGCCGAGTGGCGCAACATGGGGCTGCAACCGAGCGAAAGCATCGTGGAAGTCTACCGTGACTATACCAACAACCCGGATAGCAAGCTGACCTTCGAGATGGAGCCCTTCCCCGCCCTGGATCTTGGCGACAACTACCTCAGCCCCGACCCGGTGTATTTGAGCGACCGCCTGAACCCACAAATGGGCACTGAAAGTACTGGGATGCTGCCAGTCAGCGTCGGAATGATTCCGCAGGAGACGGCCATCAGCAATGCAGACAAGGCGGTCCAGCCGGAAGCACCTACCTCTGATAAGAAAAGCACCTCGGCTACGGATACCGTATCCAATGAAAGCCCGGGTTCGTTGTCTGATCTGGACCAGTACCTTCAGCGGGACGTGTCCATCACACTGAAAAATGGCCGACGAATGGAAGGCATAATTCAGGCGATTGAGGGCGACACCCTGAAACTGAAACGCCATATGCATGGAGGCACCATGGTGGTCCCGGTGCAACGCCATGAGATCCAGGCCGTCTCGCGCCTCTAGTCGGCATGTAAAAATGATCTTTACGACCGTTTTTGCAATGGCCTTATCCCTGACAAAAGCAGTGAACTGATTGACCTACCGGTATTTTCTGCCTAGTTTTGGTGGAAGCTTAGAATGAGATATGAGTCGCTGGACAAGTGGTCGTGGGGACTCATATACAAATGTTATGCCCTAGGGAGAGGTGGGTGGTAAGAAAACTAGAAATAGGCATAGGTCTGGCAGGCTTGGCGATTGGACTAGCCGCATGGCTTTTCCCGGTGTCTGCGTCATACCTGTCCAGTGATGATTTGGCTAATCCTTCGAATCAAAAAGAGCCCTTCTATAAATCTCTTATTCCAGTACCAACATTACTGGTATCTGGCACGGGGGCGAGAGTGGAAATTATGATAGGTCCAAATGATTCTGAGTTTGCGGGCGGGGAAGTTAGCAAATCAGTCGCTGAAAGCACCATCTATCTCAAACGGGGCCAAAAGATCAATTT
The DNA here is from genome assembly GCA_964521055.1 of uncultured Marinobacter sp. GTDB lineage: Bacteria > Pseudomonadota > Gammaproteobacteria > Pseudomonadales > Oleiphilaceae > Marinobacter. Next base: position 7,415 of record CAZFPG010000097.1, on the reverse strand, counting down.
AAATCTAACTGGTACTGGCGCAGCCGTATTTGTTCAATCGGAGCTAATGCCGTACATGAATGTGAGAAACACAGCTACAGGCGGTTCAATTCGTGAACTATAGGCATAACAAGGCCGGGCACGCGACAAGCGCGTGTCGGCAGCGTTAGAGCTTCACAAGGAATCAAGATAGAGTCGATGGATAAGCTTTTATATCAGTTTGTTGAGAATCTCAGTGTGGGTGATCTGTGGTACGGCTTCTTGATGCTTGGGATTTTCTATATCCTGAAGAAAGAGCCATTTAAGATTTTTACTCATTTTTCCGATAAAAAGAATAAGGATCTTTCCCAAGCCCATGAGCTACTAGAAACTGGAAAATTGAGCAAAGATGCAAATAGTCTACTCCAAGAGCATATCGAGCAGGAGCTATTTGCTAAATACTATGGAATACGAGCTGGTAGAGATATGCGCTCCGCTTTGCTGAAATTTCATAGTAAGAACCAGAACAAGATTGGCTGGCACGACCTCAGGCGCGCATATCCTTCTATTTATCTGGACGGTACAAAGATAAAGGTCAAAATAAAATGGTGGGAGCATCCTATGCGATGGTTCGTCACCGTTACTAGCTGGGGTGTAGGAGTTTATGCGATCGTAGTTGTTGTTGGGGCGGCGGTTTCAAGACCAGAGAATCAACTACATTTC
>CAZFPG010000097.1:0-6634 GCA_964521055.1 uncultured Marinobacter sp. | reverse complement strand
TTTCCTCCTTGCTCTCGCATTGTTTTTTTCGAGCCTCAACTGGCCCTATTATAGCTCCCGCAAAGTGTCGGAAGGCCGGAATTGAGCTCTAACAAGGCCAGGCACAGCGACGTTAACTTCAGTGAGGACAGGCAAACATGGACAAATTTGTCACCGGCCTGCTGGTGCTCGTGGGCATTATCCATCTACTACCCGTTTCTGGCGTTATGGGGGTGGAACGCCTCTCTGCCTTGTACGGCGTTTCTCTGGGCGATGCCAACCTTGAAATCCTGATGCGTCATCGAGCAGTGCTGTTTGGTCTTCTTGGCCTATTCTTGCTTTATGCTGCTTTCAAGCAATCGTTACAATCGCTGGCAATAATTGCGGGCCTCGTCAGCGTTGTGTCCTTCATTGCCATCGCGTGGTCAGTTGGCGGGTACAATGAGTCGGTCCGAAAGGTTGTCATTGCGGACATCATTGCAGTAGTCGCACTCGTCGCTGCAGGGGCAATCCATATCGTGAGCCGCAACCACAGTTAACAAGTCGCAGCGGTACTGCGCTCCATTTGTGTTGGCTAATAAAAGGCACCCTCATGAGCCTGAAACAACATTTCGAACTGATGGCGACCTACAATCAGTGGATGAACAATAACGTCTACGAGGCTTCCAGCAAGCTCAGCCCGGCAGCTCTTGCTGAGGACCGCCATGCCTTCTTCGGCTCCATCCTCGGCACGTTAAACCACGTCGTGGTTGCCGACACCATCTGGTTGAAGCGGTTCGCTACTCATCCCGCAAGCTCAAAAGCCCTGGGCCCGATTACAGAACTGCCAGCCCCAACCAGCCTGGATCAGGTTCTGTTTGAGGACTTTGGCCGTTTGCACAAGCACCGGCAATGGATGGATGAACAGATCATCCACTGGATTTCAGGGCTGGCAGATGCGGATCTGGATTATATTCTGAGCTATCACAACATCAAGGGCGCGGCGTTCAATATGCGCCTTTCCAATCTGGTGCTCCACTTCTTCAATCACCAGACCCACCACCGGGGCCAGGCATCCACACTGCTCTCCCAAGCGGGTGTGGATATTGGCGTAACGGATTTGTTGGCCTTGATTCCGCAGGAGGAGCCAGGATGTTCGAATACACATTGATTCACTGGGTGACGTTCCTGTCTGCTGCGGTTTTGCTGAATCTGTCTCCAGGACCGGATATTGCTTTCATATTGGGGCAAACCTTGCGTAACGGTCGCCAGCACGGGTTCGCAGCCATGCTCGGCATCTGGACCGGCGGCGCCCTGCATGTTGCGTTGGCAGCCGTGGGCCTTTCGGCAATACTTGCTACATCAGCGCTGGCATTCTCTATCGTTAAGTGGGTTGGCGCTGCATATTTAATATGGCTCGGCGTCAGGATGCTGCTATCCCCGGGCGATCAGTTTCCCTCCGATGAAAAAGACGGCAGCGCTCACATGTCTTCCATTTACTGGCAGGGAATGCTCGTTTGTGCCCTGAACCCGAAAGTGGCCATATTCTTTCTTGCCTTCTTGCCACAGTTCGTTGTGGCTGGCGCTGGCCCGGCCTGGGCCCAACTTCTACTTCACGGGAGCCTGATCATTGTGGTCGCGGCGTTCATAGAACCACCCTTGGTTATCGCAGGTGCGAGGCTGGGCGTTTACCTGAAGGAGAATCCGCGAGTCGGCCTATGGATGGACAGGGGGCTTGGAGCCTTATTTGTTGCGCTCGGGGCAAAGCTGGCTACCAGCACCAGGTGATAGCCCGGGGACAAAGCGTGGGCATAACCCAAACGGAGGGTAAACACATGGAAATGGTAGTGAATATCGACGTACCGGAGCTCACATCCGCTATCGACTTCTACAGCTCCGCCCTGGGGCTTAAGCTGAGCCGCATCATTGATGATGACGTTGCAGAGCTTAAGGGCGCCTCCTCAGTGATCTATCTTCTGGCCAAGTCGACTGGAACAGCCGCCACCGGCTCGGCTTCAGAGGCTCGCCGATATTCGCGGCATTGGACACCTGTGCATATTGATTTCGTGGTTGACGAGATTCGAAAGGCCGCTGATCGTGCCCTATTGGCTGGTGCGATTCAGGAAAGTGATTGCATAGATTGGAGAGGCTCAAAATGTATTACCTTCTCCGATCCATTTGGTCATGGTTTTTGCCTTATTGAGTTTGCTGGGAAAACCTATCGTTAGTCTGCGGCTTGCTCAGGAGGAACCAGGGCCTTGTTCTATCTCGTATTGATTCTCATGGGGATTTTTCTACTGGTTTTAAGCCGTGGCATCTTTGGCGATCAAGCCAGGTTCTTCAAGGACAGTTACACCATACCCGGAGTTGTTGCCAGGCTGGTGGACAAAAAACTCATGGCCACGGGGACTCAACGCCAGCCCCGGATTGTTTTCGACACGGAGGCCGGCACTTACGAATTCGATGCACCCATCCGTGCACAGGCCCATGGCCTTTGGCCGGGAGACGAAGTAAACGTAAGCCTGAGCCCTGAATTCCCGGGTGTCGCAATCCTGAAGCGCCATCGACACGAGAGCTTTCCCATCCTGATCGTCCCCGCCGTTGTTCTTATTGGTGTTGGCCTCTTTAATGGGGCCGAAATGGTGGATGAGCTGACCGATAACCCCATCATGTCCCTCGGCGTACTCGCTGCCGTTGTCAGCGTCGGCATGGGCTTTTCCGGTTCGCTTCAGGATACCCTGAACCTGCATTACGGACTGCATGACAATATTCGCAAGGCATCAGGCCCCCTGGAGCCGCTGGAATCCGACAGTGGCAGTGATGTTCTTGAAGGCGGTACCGCTACGCTTGAAGAAGAACCACCAAAGGCTGAAAAGCCGGGCACTGTTGCACTGGAAACTCATGGCACGGAGTACCGCTATCTCGCTGTAATATTTGGGGTTTTCTCTATCCCTTGGCTCATGGGGCTATTCGCCCCGTGGCCCCATAAAATCTTCGGCATCGTAATACCTGTTGGTTTTCTCTCGCTGGCAGCATTCATAGGTCTGAGACAGCGCCGCAAATACTGGGATCCGGAACGCCAGGCGGTCATATCGGCAAATAGGTGGCCAGGGAAGCCATGGCGGGAAACCGCCCAACCCATCCGGGGTTTTGTGAGGGTGGAGATTGTTCTGGAATCCGGCTCGTCCGCCAGCAGCACCAAAAGCAGCCCAACGGGAATGCGCATTCAGATCATTCACAAAGACGATGATTTTATGCTCGCGAGTGGCAAATATTCGTGGATTGTGGCCCATTATCCCAGCCTTGCGGAGAAGGAAAAGGCGGAGAACTACGCCAGTCAGGTCGCGTACACCCTGGGGCTGCCACTGGTGAACAAACTGGAATAGGCACAACCCCCGACCCCCACCCGTAAAATTTTCGTAGCGCACCCCGGCCATGGATCTGGGTTGCACACCGTTCAAGACATTTTTTGTGATCACCCTGCCGGTCATCATGCCGGTACTGGTGTCCGGCTGGCTGCTGGCCTTCACCCTGTCGCTGGATGACCTGGTGATTGCCAGCTTTGCTTCCGACCCCGGGGCCACAACCCTGCCCATGGTAGTGTTCTCATCGGTCCGAGAAGCGACGCCGAGGGAAAGCATAACACCCAAGCCAGGAGCCCGGCTTTCACCGGGCTCCTGTACCCCGTGCCTTTGCTACCCGTTCCCGGGATTCCGGGCGGTAATACACCAGGAACTGGACGGCATGACAATCTGACCTGCGCTGTCCTGATAGGGCGTCAGCGCCTCACGCAGGGCTTGCTCGATTTCGGGGCGCTGCTGTTCAGCCAGTTCCCCCGCTTCCCGGAAAACCTCGCCGGCTGGCCCGATGGCTAGCTGGAAGTTGATGGCATCCTGTACCGAATCCCCTACGGTTACCGGGCCGTCGACCTGCTCGAAATTCACTTCCCGGAATCCTGCAATTTCAAGCTGCTGCGATACCACTTCGGTGTTAGCCATGGAGAAGGGCCCCGGGCCACAGGAGCGGGCGCCCTCGCCCGGCTCCGGCAGAAAGCGCAGCACCACTTCCTTCGCCATACCCAGCCAGGGGTTATACTCGCTGCTGCGCCAGACAATAAACATCAACTCACCCCCAGAGCGCAACGCCCGGCGGATGTTTTTCATGGCCCGCACCGGATTCTCGAAGAACATCATGCCGAAGCGTGAAAAACACAGGTCGAAACGGCCATCGAAGGGATAGCGCTCCACGTCTTCGGTAATAAAACGGATGTTCTCCAGGCCAGCCTTGCGGGCATCTTCCCGGGCCCTTTCCAGGAACTGCTCCACGCAGTCAATGCCGAGCACGTAGCCATCAGGGCCAGCCTTACGGGCCAGCTGGATGGCCGTGTCTCCCCAGCCACAGCCTACATCCAGAATGCGGCTACCGGGCGTTACGGTCAGGCGTTCCAATGGCACCCGGCTGTGGTAGCTCAGGCCTTCCATCAGAATGTGGCGGAAACGGTCAAACTTGTCCGCCAGGGTGTCGTTCCAGAACTGGACGTATTCGGTGGGTTCAGTCAGCTCGGTTGCAACCTCGCTCATGGCATCCTCCTTTTTTCGATATCTTTCGCGCCACAGGCTTCCGCCGCCGGCACTTGTCCCGGCTAACTGCCCCGTGGTGGCGCAAGGACGCACAAACCGGCTATCTTGTTCCCAACAGTCTCATCGGTGTGACACAACAGGAGCCGCCCATTGGATATTGCCCAGGCCTCGATGCAATTTGATGTCGCCATGGCAGACTTCGCACGTGCCAGGAGCACATCGCCACAGGCCTCCAGCCTCGGCCTGCTGGAACGGGCAAGAATGCTGATGACGCTGCCAGGTGGGTTCGACGTGATTTATCGCCGGGTTCGGGCGCTGGAGTCGGCGGGCATATTCGGCACCAGCGACTGGTCCAAACCGGCCATCCTGCAGCCCGCCCTGGCCAAACACTCGCTGCGAGAGGCTGGCGCAGTTACCACCGTGGTGGAAGCGATCAGCGAAATTCGCCTGTTGGCCGTGGTTCGTGGCGACTACTTTCACCCCGGCATATCCTCGGAACAGGCCAGGCACTTCCTCACCCAGGTAATGGCCCTGAACCTGGATCTGCTTTCCGGCAGCCTTACTGAAGCTGACCGGGAACGGCCCAGGCAATTGGGCGTACTCGTGCAGGGTCTTTACCAGTACCTGATCTCCCACCTTGGCTACGAAAGCCTGTTGGACAGCCTGGTGGCGGAAGTGTGGCGGTTGCTGGAACAGGGGCCCGTTCAGGTGGACAGCATCTGCGACATGATTGGCCAGATTGCCAAGTGTCTCTATGACCCGGAACTGCAGACCACGGGTACCGCGGATGCCACCCGCCTGGTTCGTGCCCTGTTCGCACCAACCCCAGGCAGCCGCGAAGACCCTGGCCTGGATGTTTACCAGCTACGTCTGACCAGGATGGACGACCTTGAGCTTTCCGCTGAAGCCACGGAATTTGCCCGCAACATGCACGACACCGGGCTGGCATCGCCCTACCATGCAGTGTTTCTCCGGTTCCTGCGAACCAGCAATGAAGATGAACTGATCCCCACTGCCATGGGTCTGACCATGACCGGCCTGGATGACCTGTATTGCTACAACCAGCTGGTTCATACACTCATTGATGAAGCCATCTACCCGGACACCTGCCAGGCGGTCTATGGCCTCACCATGATGCTGGAGCGAGGATCGCTGTTTACCCCTGCCGTGGCCCAGGCGCTCTGGCGCCAGATCAAGCTCAGGCTCTCGGCGGAAACCGAACAGACCCTGATCGAGGCCTTCGGCGATGCCGTACCTCCAAGGGTGTTCCTGCTGGCCGGCGTGCTCAACCTGCTGGGCCAGCCATTGGGTGTGGGCCAGGGCAACAATCCCAGTTGTCAGTCTGCCATCGGGTTGTCCATGTGGGCGACGAACGAGGCGGACTATCTGCTCCAGGTACTGACATGGGCAGCCCGCGATAACGAAGTGCTGAGCCGTTTCGAGGGCTGGGAAGTGTCGTCGAGGGACCTGGAGCCGGGGCTGGTCAAGGATACGCCGGTGGATGTGGACCCGGTTTCGCTGATCCTGATTCCCCACCTGGACCGTATCTACGGCGAAATGTGGCGCCAGTGTGAGGACCGGGACGATGACGCCCACCGCTGGATCAACCCGGAGTTCTATGGCTGGTGGGTCAGCCATGGTTTTAAAGTGGTCGCAGACATCCACAGCGGGGAGGTAAAGGACTACGAAGGCTTTATCCGGCACTTCTATGCCAGTTACCATCCCTATTACAATGGCAACTTTCCGGTGATTCACCACCAGCCCGCCGGTATTGCCGTCACCGACAGCGCCGCCCGCTTCGTTGGCCGCCACGCCATCACCATCCTGCGGGTGGCCCTCAGCCCGAGCAACGAGATGCGGGTGTACTTCTTCAACCCCAATAACGACAGTGGCCAGGACTGGGGCCAGGGCATTACCTGCTCAACACGCGGACACGGCGAGATCCGGGGCGAGGCCTCCCTGCCCGTCGCGGAATTTGCCTCCCGGCTTTACGCATTTCACTACGACACCCTGGAACTGGGGGACCTGACCGCCATACCCGAGGCCGAAGTGGCCCGGGTTATGGAACTGGGGTATGGCAGTTGGGCGGCTGAGGA
>CAZFPG010000096.1:0-10280 GCA_964521055.1 uncultured Marinobacter sp. | reverse complement strand
ATTGCACTTTCAGTGAATCAAACCGGAAATGTAACGTACATATAGCTTTACACACAATCTGCCTATAATGAATCCACCAGCAACGGAATTACTCGGTATGGCGGCACAGATACTGGACAAGAACACGGCCTGGACGTTGATACTGGAAGCAGTGAACCGCACCAACGTGACACTGTGCTTACCGGGCAGTGATACTCCGGCACTTGAGCTCGGGTACGACGGGGACTGGCAATTGCAGCTTCCCGCCGATGGCGACGCCCGCAGCCTGCTTTCGGTTTTTCTCCCCCTGTGCAGCCCACTGTCCCGGGAGGCGCCCTCTCGAGTTATCGGCCAGATGGGACAAAGCCTGGATGGCCGCATCGCCACTGTCACTGGTGCGTCCAGGTTCATCAATGGCGAAGACGGGATTATCCATCTGCACCGGCTCAGGGCTGTATCGGAGGCGGTGATTGTGGGCGCAGGTACCGCTGCCACCGACAATCCACGGTTGACCGTCCGCAAGACGGCCGGCATCAATCCTGTTCGCGTGGTGATTGACCGCAACCGTCGGGTTCCGGAGGATCATCACCTTTTCAGTGACGAGGCATCGCCCACTCTCCGGCTGGTGGCCGGTGAATACCAGGCCGGAAACAGGCTGACACCACGCAACGGCGTTACCGAAGTGCCCTGCCTGGGCAGTGACGAAGCCACTGATCCCGCCCACATACTTGCCGTGTTGGCGGACTTCGGCCTGCGCAAGATTTTTGTGGAAGGTGGCGGGCTGACGGTGTCGCAATTCCTTAACGCGGATCTTCTGGACCGGCTGCATGTGATGGTGGCGCCGATGATCATCGGCAGCGGGCGGCCGGCCTTTTCGCTGCCGGAAATCAGCCACCTTGGCAGCGCCTTGCGGCCCAGGGCGCAAATGGTGGACCTGGGCAGCGACATGCTGTTCGACCTGGATTTCAGCCAGCGGGCTCACGGCCGCTGAGCAAAAACAGCACTCCGGGCAGGCTTGAAACCAGTACTGCCAGCCCGTAACCCACACTCAGTGCCACCCCCTGTTCCGGCGGCAGGCCCGCCAAAGGCCAAAGCAACGCCGCCACCCCTTCCCGCACGCCCCAGCCTGCAACGCTGACGGGAACAGCCATGGCCAGGAGCAGCAGGCTGCAAAGTGCCATCAGTGTCACTACCTCCACCGGTTCCGTCCAGTATCCGGCCCCCAGGGCCAGCACGGCAAAAACACCCAGATAGGTGGCTACCACCACGGCAGACGAAGACAGCTGCACCAGGATCGTCGGCCAGCTCAGCAGCGCCTTGCGGATATCCCGGCGTAACGCATGCACATACCCTTTCGCCTTCGCCCGCAGAAGGGCTGAAAGCACCAGTAAAACGATAACAGCAATCACCGCCGCCAGGGCGCCACCACCCAGCTCGGTAGCGGCACCGGCAATCCTCTGCTGATGCAGGGCAAGCCAGCCACCCAGCCCCAGGGCAATGAAGATCATCGCCACCTGGCCAGAAAGCCTTTCAATCATGACCGCATGAAGCGCCGCCAGGCGGGCACCGGAATCCAGGCTGTGACGCCAGGCCCGGTTGACGTCACCCAGCACGCCTCCGGGCAATACCTGGTTAAGAAAGGTAGCCAGGTAGTACTCGCGCACCGCCACCCCGAAAGGCAGTTTGATGGCCAGCCGCCCGGCGGTGTATCGCCACCGCCAGGCCGACACCAGCACCTGCAACACCGAGATGGCCATGGCAACCACCAACATCGGCAGGGAGAAAAGCGCAAGCTCCTGCCCGATGGCGGTAACGTCGAGAAACAGGACTGTTGCCAGCAACAGCAGCAGGGTCAGGGCCCATCGCAACCAGGTGGGCGAGCCGCTGCGGGACACGTCAGCCGACACCTTTGGGAGCAGGCCTCGCAAACAGGTCCTGGTGATCAACACGAATGGAGAGCCGTTGTTCACGTGCCTGGGACAGACGTTTTCCGAACCACAGGCTCGCGCGTTCGCGCTCACCCGGAGCCTGCTCGAACACCGCCTGCTGCCAACCTTCCAGCAAAGCGACCTGCAACGCCGGGTGTTGCGAAGTCAGGTGCCAGGGGCTCGGAGCCAGCGACACCCGATAGCCCTGGGCTGCCAGTCTGGCCTGCAGGTAACCCGTTGCATCCGGCCCCATGGCTGCGCCGGCTCCCTTTTCGCGATGCTGATGGGCATTGACGGTGTCGAGTATCCACTGGTCGTCCGCTTCCCCCGGCGACAACTCAAACCGGCCATCGTAGGTAAGCGCGATATACACGCCGGCGTTGCTTGCTGCAGCCACATTGGCCAGGGACTTCAGCCAATCGGCGGACATGAGGTCGATCAATGCAGATGCGGTTACCAGCCTGGTTCCCGCTGGAATCTGGCTCAACAATCCCTGGGCCGTCAACTGGCAGGCCCGGGTTTCCAGTGGCACATCCAGATGTTCCATGCGTTCCGCCGCCTGCGCCAGGAGCTCTTCATCCTGGTCCAGCAGCACCCAACTCTGGGGCACCGTCAATGCCGGCACAAGGTATCGGGCATTGGACCCCGTGCCGGTACCCAGGTCCGCAACCAGGAGCGGAGGCGCGTGCCTCCCGATGACAGATTCCGGAGTGTTGTATTCGGATTCTGCCCAGGCCAACACATCCGCCATCAGCGACCTGTTGCGGGCCCGGTGGTCCGCGGGCTCCCGCAGGGCCAGCCAATCGCTGTCAAAGAGTGTCTGATCTGCGGTTGGCTCCAGACTGGACAGTGCATCCCGAAACTCTCTGGCGGCCACCTCCCACCGACGCAGATTTTTTGCTTCGGTCTTTGCTTCCGTGGCTACCAGGGACAATTGCTGCGGGTCACTTAACCAGGCCTCAAGGCAGGCTTTGAGCTGCGCAACATCGCCGGCCTGATATTGTCGTATTCCCGACCGGTTGCCAGTACCTGCCAGAGCGCCACCATCGGTAGTGATAACCGGCAGGCCTGCCGCCAGGGCTTCGTCAATGACCATGCCATAGCCTTCGTACAGGGATGGCAATACGAAGATATCGGCCTCTTGGTAGGCGGCCTGCAGGGCCTTGTCATCCAGCTCTCCCGCCAGTGTGATGCGGTTTTCTAGCCGGTATGCATTCACAACATCCCGTACTTGCTGGCCATAGTGCTCGTCACGGTTTATTGAGCCGGCCAGGGTGCAATGCCATGGCAGATGCTGAAGGTCGTGGAGGGCTTCGACAAGGTGGTGTTGCGCCTTTCTGGGCGAAAGGTGAGCCACACACAGCAGGTTAATGGTGTTGCCAGATACGTTTCGCCGCTGGTCTGCCGTGGGGGCCATGGGAATGGTGTCGGCGCCCGGCTCCACCACACGGATACGTTGTGGGGGTACGTCGTAACTGAGCAGCCGACGGGCTGTGTGTCGGCTCGTGGTGATGACGCCAGCTACTGCGGCCAACGCCCTGCGCTCGGACAGGAACAGCCAGTCGCGGGTGTGGGCCGGCAATCCGGTTTCATCCGCAAGGGCGTGATGCACAAGCGCCAGAATGCGCAGACGCCCGGCGTGAGCGGCAACAACATCCGGTAGCGCCCCCATGGCCAGCCCGTCCAGAACCACCAGTGAGCCGTGCGTGAGGCCCGCTAACAGACGGTCCATCGAGGCCTCAGCCAGGCGGTCGGGAATCGGAAAGCTGCCTTCCAGTCCCTTGCGTGATACGACGACGCCCGTGTCACGGAGCCCTTCGGCTATCCGGCGAACATACCGATAGCCACCAGTGCTCTGGTCAGGGTCGCCGGGAACAACAAAGAGCACCGATTGAGGGGAATCAGAGCTTGCCATAATAGCTGGCCCAGGCAATGTGAGATTCGCCGAGTGTGACCTTCATGCTGCACAGGACCTTGCCTGTCTCCCCCAGCCTGCCCTGATGTATCGCCGAGGCCATGCGCTCGAAGACGGTTGCCGCCATGAATTCAGTGGTGGTGTTGCGGCCGGCGAACACTTCGATATCGTCCAGGTTCTTCATGTTGAACTCGGCAAGCACTTCCGACAGCACCCTGGAAGCCAGGCCGATATCGACAATCAGGTCGTCCCTGTCCAGCGCTTCCCGCTCGAAGGTCACATCGACAACGTAGGTGGCGCCATGCAGGCTCTGCGCAGGACCGAAGATTTCTCCATTGAAACTGTGGGCGATCATCATGTGGTCCCTGACAGTGAGACTGAACATAGGGTCTGGTTCCTCCAGGCGAATGGATGTTTTCAGTGGTGGTTATAGACAATACGATGGCACAGTGTTTCGGCGGCCAATGGTGCCCTATGGCTGGTTCCGGCGCCACCCACAAGTGCCGGCATCACATCCGGCAATGACTCGAAGGGGCTCTCTCCGGTAACAAGGTTGTCCAGCACCCCGTCCCGCAACAGATCCAGTGCCAGGGCCATACGGTCACGATACTGCCAGCGCGGCACCTGCAGGGGGTCAAGATGGCCAACCTGGCTGGAGCGGATAGTCAGGCGGCGGGAATGGAAGCCATGACCAAGGGAAAGAGGTACCGGCTGGGTACCATACCAGCTCATCTCGATAATACGCGCTTCCATACCGGCCAGTTGCAATGCGGATTCAAGGCCTGCGGGATGACCGCTGGCGTGGACAACCAGGTCATGGTCGTCCTGTTGGCAATGGGTGCGAAAATCCAGGCCGAGGGATTCAGCCACGGCCCGGCGACCGGGGTTGGTGTCGATAGCGGTCACCCGGGCACCGGGAATACGGCTGGCAAGCCATGCCACCAGCAGGCCCACAACGCCCAGGCCGACGACAGCAATACGGTCGCCCACCCTGGGGGCGGCATCCCACAGGCCATTCACCGCCGTTTCCATATTCGCGGCCAACACCGCCCGGCCTGCCGGAAGATCATCCGGCAGGGGCACCACCGCCGAGGCTGGTACTCGGTAACCGGTCTGATGAGGGAACAGACAGAACACGGCCCGCCCCATCAGGTCATCAGGGCCGGCAACCACCTGCCCGACACTGGCGTATCCGTACTTGACCGGAAACGGAAAGTCGCCCTCCTGGAACGGCGCCCGCATGGTGTTGTACTGGGATTCCGGCACCTGGTTGGCAAACACCAGGGATTCGGTTCCGCGGCTGATACCCGAGTACAGGGTCCGGACTTCCACGGCGGGATTGTCTGCCGTAGCGGCAGACGGGGAATGGTGGTCAAAGGTGGCCTCGCGGATCGCCCCTTCCAGGGGACCGGTGACCCAGAATGCGGTCGTCATATCGTCTGTTTCCTTACAGCGCACGTAAGCAACTATAGTGCATACAGAAGCACATATGCAGAGGTTTAATGATGGATTCCCCAACCCGTACATTTCACCTGCCCCTGGGCGTCGACCTGGCCTGGGGAGCCGGCCTGACTGCCGTGCTGGTTGCAAGTGCGGGCATCGGGTTTCAGCTGCCCGGTTTTTTTTACATCGCGGCGGCCCTGCTATACATGGCTGTCGCCCTTCCCGTTTTCTGTTACTGGCCCTCAGGCCGGGACTTCGGCTGGGCCAACCGCGCAACGCTGGCACGGGCCGCCATGGTTGTTTTGCTGGTGGGCATGACCCCCTTTGTTGCAGGCCTTGGGAACTGGCTGTGGCTCTATGGGTCACTGTGTTTATTGGCACTGATACTCGACGGGGTTGATGGTGCCATCGCACGGGCAACCCGTTCCACCACCGATTTCGGCGCCCGCTTTGATATGGAGCTGGATGCACTGTTTATCCTCGGGCTCTGCGTTGCCGTACTGGTACTGGAAAAGGCCGGCGCCTGGGTACTGGCCCTGGGGCTGATGCGGTATGCCTTCCTGGCCGCCGGTCAATGGCTGGACTTCATCAACCGGCCTCTGCCTGAAAGCTTCCGACGCAAGACCGTGTGTGTCTGGCAAGTGGTGACCCTGATGATCGCCATACTGCCCATCACCTCCACGGCCTTTGCAACCTGGACACTCGCAACAGCACTGGCCCTGCTGTGCTATTCGTTTTTTACAGATCTGCGCTGGCTATATCAAACAGGGAGACAGCCATGAAAACCACTTTCTCAACCGCTGTAATTGTCGCAACAACCGCCGCTGGCATGGCGTTGTCCAGTACAGCCGCGATTGCTGAACCGCAAACCTACGTAATCGATGACGAGCACTTCTCCATGGCCTTCGAGATAATGCATATCGGTTATGCACCGGTGATGGGTATGTTCCGGGATGTGGAGGGACAGTTCGAGTATGACGAGGAAGAGAAACAACTCACTTCTGGCAAACTCACGTTCAAAAGCAAAAGTGTGTTCACCAACCACGACAAGCGGGACGATCATCTTCGCAATGAGGATTTTCTGGATAGCGGAAAATTTCCCGATATCATCTTTGAAGTCACCGGGTTCGAAACCACCGGCGACAACACCGGCGTTGTCACAGGCGACCTGACCCTGCTGGGCCAGACACGCCCGATGGACGTGGATGTGACTCTCAACAAATCCGCCAAATACCCCATCGGCCACAAGGACTACACCCTCGGCCTCAGTGCCGAAGCCACCCTCAACCGCAGCGACTGGGGCATGACCTATGGCATCGAGAACGATCTTGTGGGTGATGAAGTGCGACTTCGGTTCGGCCTGGAAGCGATTCGGGAATCGGGATGGTTCTGAGGATGTGACAGGCATCACAGCCTGGACACATTTTGTTACACAATCAGGCCAATTTTTTGCCAGACATTAATTTGGCCCGTTATGTTAGGAGATCAAACAAGGTACCAGAACAACAAAAATGACGTTCGCGTCATTAAATAAATACCACCAACAAGGATCTGAAGATGCCATTTCGGGCTCTGCTGACCCTGACACTCGTTGTAGCCGGCGCTATCGGGCTGGGTTACCTGCTGGCCGCCGAAAACCCGGACCGTTTTGCCTGGATTACCGGCAACAATCACACAGCCCCCCAGTCAGACACATCTGACCCGCAAGCGCAGGCTGCCTCCGACAGCTCTCCTCCACCGCCGCAACAACAGCCACCTGATGATGCCGTGGGATTCATGCTGGCAAGTGCCGCAGATCAATACACCCAGAATATCCGCTATCCTGAGTATTCCATTCCCCTCTCTGAGGAACAGGCAAAAGCCTATACGGGCAATCGATTCGAGCCGGTTGAGCTACCCCTTGAAGGCGACGGTCGTTTTACCGTTACGCTGGAGAAGTATCGCTTCGTTCAGGATGAAGACATTCTTGTGGTGGCCACCATCACCGGTTCCTCGGTGGTGTCCGACCGCCTGGACGCCACCCTGGAGTCCACCGGGTCCCGCCAGCAGCATGCCAGCGCCTCACTTCGGAATGCCTCTGAGGACTCCTATTATGAAGGCGTGATCAGTGCCGATGCCGACCCGGGCGAATACCGCCTGATTGTGGAGGCAACCATTGACGGCAACCCGGTTCGGCACGCATCAACACTCACCATTGAGCCGAACCTGGGCGAATTCGAAGGCCTTGGCAGCCCCCGCGTCAGCAATAACGACCTGATCATACCGGTTCACTTTGACGCCAACGAATCCGGCTTTTACGCCCTGGCCGCCCAGCTCTATCACAATGACCGGGCAGTTGCGCAGTTGCAGACCGAGAGACGGCTGGACGGAACCACGGACACCCTGGAGCTCAAAGCCCATGGCTCGGTGCTGGCGGACCGGGAGATTACCGGGGAGCTGGAGCTACGCAACCTGCAGATTCGCCGTCTTCCGGCAAAGCCCGGCGACCGCACGGATTACGGCTTTGGCCCCGAGGAAGGCTACTCTTTCTCGCCACCGGACCTGGACGGGTTAACCGACAGTCCGGCGAGCGACCCGGAATCAGAGCAGCGCGCTGCCCTGCTGCAAAAGCTGGCAGACAAGTTCTGATGCAACAATAAAACAAAAACGGAGATTTTATGAAAACAAGAGAACGAAGTGCCTGTAAAACCGCCCTGGCGGTCGCCATGGCCGGCGGACTTTTCGCCGGTACCGCCCAGGCCCAGCTGGCCGGCCACAATGTGGTTCTGGTTCACGGTTTCCAGCAGGAAGACCTGGCAAATCCACCTGCCAATCTCGACGCGGTAAAGAGCGCCGGCGAGGACTACTGGCGCACCTTCTGGTTATCCCGTTCCGACGCCCGTATTGACTGGGGCAGTGATGGCCGGGTGGAAGGTAACATTGCCCAGCAGGCTTACCAGCAGTTACGGCAGATCAGTCAGCAAGGCCTGTGTAATGACTACTGCATTGTGGTTTCCCATTCCACCGGTGACCTGGTAACCCGCTACCTGCTGGAAAACCAGGCGCGCTGGCTGCAGGCCGAAGGGCTTCAGCCACTGAAGATCCTGGCGGCCATTGACTACTCCGGCGCCGGGGGCGGTACCGAACTGGCGGACCTGGCCATGAGTGTTGCCTACAACGACGAGTGGTATAACTGGCCACTGAAACAGGCGATCCGCGCCTTCACCGGCATCGATCCGCAGCAAGGCGGCCTCGGCGTTGTCAATGACCTGCAAACCAACGCGGCACGCAACCTGGCCGTGAGCCCCAACAACATTCCGCGACTGCGGTTTGTCGCCGGTGGCTCACCTTATGGTGGTATTACCAAGCCATTTATTTCCGGTACGAGTGATGGCGTGGTGCCCACCCACTCCGCCTGCGGCGCCACCACCAGCAACGGTATCGACTCCTGCAGCTCGGGCCTGAGCCTGGCGGGCAAGGTGTCCAGCCAGAATGGGCCGTCGGCTTTGTACTACAACCACTTCCCCATCCTGATGAACGAAGGCGTCACCCACAGCGGCGTTCTGGGCTCGGAGACCGGAAATATCTCGGTGCCCGTGGTCAACAATACAACGCTGAATGGACTGCAAGTGGATTTCGCCAGCCGCAGCTACAACAAGCGCGCCTGGTGGCAATGGTGGGGTTCCGGTGACCGGTACGTAGAGGTTCCCGGCTCCAACCAGACCGACATGTCCACGCTGGTCTACAACACGCTCAATAACTGAGAACAGACAACAAAAGGGCTCACCCGCCCATAGGAGTACCAACCGGCTCATGGAAGAGCCATTCTTACCCACCCGTGATAGACTCCGCCACTGTCGCGCCCCAGGCTGGGCCCAGTCGAACCCTTGCAAGGCGGTTGTGAATGCCCCTGTCGAACACCCATAAATCCGACCTGTTACTGGTTGCTGTCACCCTGCTGGCCGCTATCAGTTGGTTGTTTTCCAAGGAAGCCGTGCTGCTGATGCCGCCGCTGATGTTTATGGCCATACGCTTCCTGCTGGCGGGGTCGGTGCTGGCGGCGATTGCATGGCCTTCCCTGAGGACGCTGAGCATGGACCAGGTTAAACGCAGCGCCGGTGTGGGGCTGGTGTTCGGGGTTGCCATGAGCTGCTGGGTGATGGGTCTGTTTCACGCCACTCACGTAGGCGAGAGCGCCTTCCTCACCAGCCTGGGGGTGGTGATTGTGCCGGTGATTGCGCGGGTTATCTTCCGGGAAGCACAGCCCCTGAGCACATGGCTCGCGATTCCCGTGGCTGTAGGCGGGCTTGCGCTGCTGTCGTTGAAAAACGGATTCCGGCCTGAAATCGGCCAGTTATTTTTCGTAGGTGCGGCGTTTATTTTTGCGCTGTACTTCACCCTCAATACCCGGGCCGCCAATCAGCGAACGGTCGTCAATCGCAGGGGTGAAACGGTGGAAAAACACCGCGTACCCGCCCTGCCCCTGACGTCTATCGCCCTGCTCACCGTAGGTGTCGTTACCCTGGTGGAATCCACAGTACTGGAGCCCTGGACGCCCACCCTGGAGAACTTCTCCGGCATGCTCGCCCTGTGGATCATCGCCAGCGCCATCGTTGGCACCGCTGGCCGTTTTCTGATTCAAACCTACGCCCAGGGCTTGTCCGCCCACAGCCACGGAGTGGTCATTCTGGTGCTGGAACCAGTATGGGTGGCGCTGTTCGCAGCGGGCTGGTTCAGCGAGTCCATGTCCGCCACGCAACTGGCCGGTTGTGGGCTGATTTTCCTGGCTCTGCTGATCAATCGCTGGAGTGTAATCAGCAAGGCAGTAAAAGGCTGGACCCGAAAGCGGAAAACCGCCTGAAAGAGGTTGACCACGCCCATCGGAATCAGTATATTTCCACCCCGTTGCAGGATGTAGGACCATAGCTCAGTTGGTTAGAGCGCTGCCTTCACATGGCAGAGGTCGGCAGTTCAAATCTGCCTGGTCCTACCATTTTTTGTACCCTACGTATTATCTGCAGCCGTTCCCTCTCGAT
>CAZFPG010000095.1:0-10464 GCA_964521055.1 uncultured Marinobacter sp. | reverse complement strand
CAGCAACTGGATGCCATGTACCTGTTCGGTGGCGATAAATACCGTGGCGGACACCAGGTAGAGCACGTAGTAAATATTACTGCGCTCCCGCACGGAAACCGCCACAAACAGGTTATAGGCAAGAATGGCGAGAATGCTGCCCAGCAGGATGCCACGCACGGCCTCGTCCACGGAGACCTTCTCAATGTAGGCATCCGGATGCCAGAGCGTGATCGGCAGACGGAAGGTGTTGGTATTGGTAATCCGCAGATAGATACGTGTTGAGGTGCCCGGCTCCAGTGACAGCCTGAACGTAGGGTTGGGCACCGCCAGATCACGCCCCGACCAGTCGCCTTCGTAGCCGGCCCGGCGCTGTTCCACCAGCTCACCGTCCTGCACCACGTACAGCACCACTTCATCCACCAGTGGCAGTGCGAGCTCCAGTATCCAGTCCGTCAGGGCGGCACCGGCGCCCACCCGCACGTCAAACCGGGCCCAGTAGGCCGACTCTGTATAGCCGAAATTCAGCACCCCGCCTTCGTGACGGGTGAAATCCCCTGCGCTGCCGTCCAGGATGTCGCTGAAGCCCAGGGAGTGGTCCGGATCTTCCAGGTACCAGACACAACTACCCAGGTCACGCACACTGGCTGTTGCGTCATTCAGCCGGATTTCACCGTCATGGCAGCGCTCCTGCGCCATGGCCGAAGCCGGGATGACGACAGCCAGCACCGCAAGGACCAGAATCCTGAGCCACCGGACGTGACCTTCCCATTGCTGCAAAATGTGATCTCCGCGAGGGCAGATGTCTTCTATTTGATTTATTGTCAGCTGTCATGCACGGGCCGCGGGTTTCAGCGGCACCACCGCCAAACACTTTAGCGTTTTACTTGCCATCACGCATCTCGGGGTCACATGAAATGAGACATTCCTGCATTTTCGCCGCCGTTCCATTGCTTGCCCTGTCTCTCGCCGGCTGCGGACCTGAGTCCACGTCCGGCGGCAATTTCCTGAACCCCGCCGAAAGTGTTTCCCTGTCTTTCGAGAGCTTCGAACTCAAAAATGAAGAGGGGTTGCCGGAAGTACTGCCACAAACCATTTTCCATGACTTCTACCGCGGGCTGGAACCGGCTGACGGGGAGAGCGACGAAACTGCGGATGTGGCAGCCCAGTTGCGCGAGCGCCTGGATCTGCTCATGGGCCTTATGCCTACTGACGACGGCACCAGTTACAGAAGCGCGCGCAACCCTCTGGACTTCCTGCATTACGTGATTGCGTCCAACCAGGTGGACAATTTCAACCAGGGGCGTCGGCTGATGCGGGACAGCATCACCGCCGGCGAGGGCGCACGTTATAACACCCCTGACAAGAACGCACTGATCCGCTTTACAGAAACCGGCGACAACAACGGCGAAGAACCGGCCCCGGATGAACGCTGGGTCTATACACTGCTGGACTGGACCAGCAACCCTCAGATGAACAAGGTTTTCCGTGCGGCCCAGTTTGTTGCCAGGGAGCCAGCAGAGGACGACAGTCATCCCCCGGAAGTCAAAAGTGCCTTATGGAGTGGCCGTTTTCATGGCCCGGATTTCGCGGTCAGTGGTTACAACGAGGTGGAGTTCTCCTCTACCAGCCTGACAGGGCGAGAATTCGGCAACGCGGAGTTGAGACAGGAGTTCATCGGGAACAAGAGCGATACACTGTCGCTGACGCAAACGTCGGGCATTACAATCAACGGTGAAACGCCCGACTGCATCCGGGTGGATATCGATTACGAGGATGCGAATATCCGGGTGTTTACATCAACTGACGAGACACCCAATACCAAGGACGAGGACACCGGAGGGAGCTCTCCCAACCCCGCCCACTGCGGTAATCAACAGAACGGTGAGGAAGCCGTCTTCTACCAGTCCGTGGTTATCGAACAGCGTCAGTAATTGGCACTGCCCTGCATGTTCCAGTTCCGCAGAAAGCCCTTCTTGCGGTCAATCATCCGCTCATAGGTGGAAATCATGATGGCCGCATGGGGGGCTTTGGTCAGCCGCAGGGTTTCTATGCGGCGTTCCAGGCGCTCCACTTCCGTACTGATCTGCTGCCGTACGTGGGAACGGACACTGTCGTGATGATCGAGTTTGACCGGGCGTGGCTGGTCTGCACCTGTCTGAGACTGCGTTTGTTTGTCCATGATCGTCCTCTTCCAATGAGTATTTATGATCAATACGCCGAAACTTTCCATTTCGCCCATTAGTGTATGGGTGGCTTCGCAGCCGGAGCGAAATGATTATTTATCCTTTTGTTTCGCAGAGCTTTTGGCAGCCCTTTTATTTACTGTAGCAGACTACCGCCACTGTATGTGTCTGTCCGCAATATTGCACAACTGTCAGACAAACTTCAATAAAAATGAATAGAGTTTCATATATTTGCGCGGTATAACAGCGCCGCCTTTAGAAGCACACGCTGAAACCCCTGCTATAGTTCCATTCAATGCATGGATTTTTTGGGACCAGGAACATTACTTATGAGCCAGACATCCGTTGCCGACACCTTACGGGAATACCTTTCCCTGCTCGAGCTGCTTGATGATGCCTACTGGGAAGCCAGTTCGATTCATCACAAGGACATGCTGTACGACATTATCAGTATCTTCAGCCAGGAAGTGGCGGAGATGAACAAGCTCAGCATCATGGACCACCACTATCCCTATGAAGTCATTACCGAGGGTATCCGCCGGGTGGTGCCCAAGCTGGAGCGGCTGGATGAAAACCGGGAGGATGTCATCCAGAGAACCCAGACGCTGACAGACTTTCGCGACATATTGTCGTCAGTACAGGGTATTCTCGAGGCGCAGTTGGCCACCATGTAAACTGATCAGGCCGCGACCAGCGGCCTCTGGCTCTCGGGCACCAGTGGGAAGCGATCGCACACGGTATAGATGAAACGGGCGAGCGCCGGAATGTGGTGGCCGACTATGGGTATGCCGGTATTGAGCAGGCTGACAGAAATATCCCGCGCCGCGTCCGCCCAGCATAACTTGTTGATCAACCCCACATGGCCAAAGGCATAGCGGCTGTTCTGGCCCCACAATCCCATGGGATTGCCACCCAGCATCATGCCTGCGCTGAAGCGCATGGGAATCATCATGGTGCGGTCGATCTGCAGCGAACCGAACTGCTGGATGCAGCGCCTGACGGTCATTTCACTGCAGATACGCTTGCCATTCCAGATGCCCCCATTGAGCATCATCTGGAAAAACCGGCCCATTTCTTCCGCGGTTCCGCACAGATTACCGGCCGGAATCACCGCCTCCTGGAAGCGCGGATCGTTCACCACACGCTCCACGGTGCGGATATCACCGCCAAGGGCACGACTGACAACCCAGGAAACCGGAAAACGCGGCGTCGGGCCAGTAGCGTAGTTGCTGGCCAGCTCGGTGACATTTTCGGGGGCGATGCCATAGGTAAACCAGCGCATGCCCATTGGCCGACGGAGGTAACGGTCAATAAAGGCTTCAATAGTGTCGCCGGTGACCCTTTCCAGCACCCGCTGCAACACGAAGCCGCCGGTGATGGCATGGTAGGCCACCTTGGCGCCATCCACCTCCACCGGTTTGGCCTCGCACAACAAGCGCCAGATTTCGTCCCTGTCCCAGAGCACGTCGATGGGCGTTTCCCGGGGAATCGCCGGAATGCCCCCACGATGGGAAAGAATCTGGTGGACGGTTATGGTGCGTTTGCCGCCGCCGGCGAATTCCGGGCAGTAATAGGACACCGGATCCATCAGGTTGACCAGCCCCTGCTCTGCCAGAATATGCATCAGCAGCGCGGTAACCGCTTTGGACGCGGAAAAATAGCAGATGGGGGTGTCCGTGGTCATGGGCACTTTAATCGCGTTGGGGCCGTCACCAGGCCCGTTTCCGGTGGCATGACCGATAGCGCGATGCAGAATCTGCTCGCCCCGATGCCTGACCGAAAGCTGGAGCCCCGGATGAACACCGGTGCGGTAAAGCCGTTCCACGCAGTGCCAGATATCCTCAACCACCTCCGGACTGACACCCACCCTGTCGGGCCGCTCACCCTCCATATCGCGGGAGGTGACAGACGCCAGATCATCGGGGACAGCGCAGGTATGAAGGGCACGGCGGGCAAGTCGATTCATCGCATAACCTTTGATGACAAAATGTATCTACGAATTATGGGCTTCCTGGGACTGAGGCGCCAGAACCACCCGGTTGCGACCGTTCGATTTGGCCTGATACATCGCCCTGTCCGCCGCGGCACACAGGGCCCGGGAATCAGTACCATTATCCGGGAACACGGACACGCCAATGCTGATGGTCAACGGCGCTGTTTTTCCGTCACCAAGGGGTTGCGGCGTATCATAGATCAGTTTTCGCAGGCGCTCGGCGGTTTCCATTGCCTCGGAGCTGTCCATTTCCGGCAGCAGAATCACAAACTCCTCGCCGCCAAAGCGGCCAATCACATCAACGCTGCGAACACTCTCGGCCAGAAGCGCGCTGGTAGCCTTCAGCACCGAATCCCCGGCGGCATGGCCATGGTCATCATTGATCCTCTTGAAGTGATCAAAATCTATCCACAGCAGTGACAGTGCACGCCCATAACGTTTGGCCCGGGCAATTTCCTCATGCAGTAACCGGGTCATTTCACGGCGGTTAAACAGGCCGGTCAACGGGTCCCGTATTGCCAGTTCAGACAACTCGTCTTCAAGCGCCTTGCGATCGGAGATATCCAGAATAATCCCTTCAAGCACCAGGTCGCCGTTGCCCTCGACAGCTCGCCCCCGCTCCCACACCCAGATGCGCTGGCCATCCTTGCGAATAATGGGGTACTCCAGGGAAAACTGCTCGGCGTTACCAATGGCCGACTCAACGGTCCTGAGGTTATCTTCGTTGGCGTCTTCGGGGATCAGCTCGACAAAACTGGCCCGCGCGTTGTTTAACAGCTCATCCGGCTCATACCCGGTGAGATCGCGGCATCCGCTGGACACGAACAGCATGGTCCAGTACTCGTCATAGCGACAGCGGTATGCCATACCGGGCAGGTTGTCCATCAGCGTGGACAGCTGACGCTCGCGCTGACGAATGGTGATCTCCGCCTCGCGGATATCCGTTATGTCCTGGCCAATGGCAATAGAGCCGACTATCTCGCCATCATCACCCTGGAGGCTTCGGGAGTTCCAGGATATCAGCCGCTCACGGCCGTCCCTGGTGGTAATCCGGGTCTCATAACCGACCACCTCACCCTCATCCCGAAGTATCTCCCCGGCGCGGTCACGAATCCGTGCCCTGTCATCACTGTCCGGGTACAGCCACTGCCAGATCTGGTCAGAGCCCAGAACCTCATCACGCCTGTAGCCACTGATCTCCTCCGCGGCGGCATTCCAGAGCACAACCCGCCCCATGGGATCAAGCACGTTGATCCACACATTGGCCCGTTCGATCACACTTTCGCGAAACTGGTTGAGTTGCCGGATATCTTCACGCTGGTGGTGATGCAGGGACAATAGTGTCCGGTCCCTGCTGAACTGCCGCATCAGCACAAGAAACAGCACCAGCGCTGTCACCAGGACAAACAGTATGCCCTTGTACGTCTGCACACGGTTCAAGGTTTCCGGATCCGGAAACCAGAGCCCCACCAGATAATCCGAAAACGTGATCCACAGCCATCCGGCCAGCAGATAGACACCAACCACCCACAACGAACGCCGCAATGGCGTATGACGTCCCTTCAACTTATCCATTCAGACCATATCCCCGGGTTCCCGCTATTTCCCTGATGGTTCACACTTCCCCCCAAGGAATCATAAAAAGCTTGCGGTATAACCTGAAGTTAGTCACTGCGGGCCAGGCCGTCGAGAGTTTGTTGCAATTGATTACGCCCATGTAACAGGCCTTAACCAAGCAGAGATGCTATTTGTCGCTATCTGGCCTACTGTAGGGATAATCCGAAATCCCGTCTGGTTCAGACATGACCAGCCCAAGAGGTAAGTGGTGTCCGAAGTCTACCCTCATGAAGACAACGAGCAACATTATCGTTCGTTGTTTACCTATAACCCCGATGCGGTTTTCACATTGAATCCCGCCGGGGAGTTCGTGCAGATCAACCAGGCAGGCTGTGACCTTGTCAGCGCGAAGGAAGAGGACATCATTGGCCAGCACTACGAAATGCTCGTCGTTGCCGACGACCAGGAGCGTACCCGCCGCCACTTCGAGGCGACCCTGGCCGGGGACCATCAGCGCTACGAGGTCCGGATCGCGAATTTCCACGGCGAGATCCTTCAGCTGGATGTTCTCAATATCCCCATCATCGTCAATGGCCAGATTACCGGTGTTCACGGGCAGGCCAGGGACCGGACCCATGAACGCCGGACGGAGGCCCGCCTGCGCATACTGGAACGCAGCGTGGAAGCTTCCTCGAACGGCGTGACCATCGCCGATGCCAGGGCACCCGGATTCCCGCTGGTCTATGTGAACCCTGCCTTTGAACGCATCACCGGCTACTGTGCCGATGACATGATTGGCCAGAACTGCCGCATCCTCCAGGGGCCGGAAACCAGCGAATCGGCCATCGCCAGTATTCGCGCGGGCCTGGCTGGCATGCGCGAAGTCCACACATCGCTACTGAACTACCGCAAGGACGGCAGCTGCTTCTGGAACGACCTTTATATCGCGCCGGTCCGCGACGCCGCCGATGAAGTCACCCACTTCATCGGCATTCAGACCGACATCAGTGACCGCATCCAGCAGCAGGAGGTCCTGACTTTCCAGGCCAGCCATGATTCCCTGACCGGGCTTCCCAACCGCATTTACCTGGAGTCCCATTTACAGGGAATCTGTCAGCAGGCCCGTGCCCGGCACCTGGAGGTTCATGCCCTGTTCATTGACCTGGACGGCTTCAAACCCATTAATGATAGCCTTGGTCACGCTTTTGGCGATGAAATACTGACCCAGACAGCCCGACGACTGGAGGCCGCCCTTCCTTACGAATCCACGCTGGTCAGGTTCGGTGGCGATGAGTTTGTGGCTATTGTTACCGGTCCGGCCGAGCATAATGCCGCCACTCATATTGCAGACAGGATTCTTGACCAGTTCTCCCAGCCTTTTCTGAACGAGGATGTGGAAGTTACGCTTTCCGCCGCTATCGGCATCAGCAAAGCCAGCGACACGCCTGATACATCCATGCTGCTGATCCAGCATGCTGACATGGCGATGTACGAGGCAAAGAAGCTCGGTGGTAATAACTGGCAATGGTTCAACCAGACCCTCGACCGCCGCGTCCAGCACGAAGTCGCGTTACGCCACCAACTTCAGCAGGCATTGGCCAGGAACCAGTTCGAGCTCTTCTACCAGCCCATCTTCAATAACGACCTGGCCATCGTCGGAGCGGAAGCGCTGATTCGCTGGCAACACCCGCAACGGGGTTTTATTTCACCGGCGGAATACATTCCGCTGGCGGAACGTACCGGTCAGATTCTGCCAATCAGCGAATGGGTCATGCAGGAGGCTTTTGCCAGGGCAGCAGACCTGGCAAAACTAGGCGTCGCCAGCATCTCCATCAACCTCTCGCCGCTGCAGTTTCATCGCCACAACCTGGTGGAACTGCTGGCACAACTGAATGACCAATATCAGCCCAGGCCCGGCCAGATCTGTGTTGAAATCACCGAGAATGTGTTTCTCACTGATCCCAAGGATGTCATCAGACAACTGCGGGAAATCCGGGACATGGGAATGGAAGTCGCCATTGATGACTTCGGCACCGGATTCTCAAGCCTCAGTTACATGCGTGACATGCCGGTGGACAAAATCAAGATCGACCGTACCTTCGTTAACGGCATCACCTCCAACGAACGCGATGCCGCCATCACCCGGGGAACGCTGTCCATGGCCCGTGAGCTGGGAATGAGCGTGGTGGCCGAGGGCGTTGAAACCGAAGAACAGTTCCGTTTACTGCGACAGTTCGGATGCACCAGCTACCAGGGTTTCTGGTACTCACGGGCCCTGCCTCTGGCGGACCTTCAAACCTTTACCGGCGCACTGGAAACCGGCTGGCAACCATAGGCAAAGCGCAAGATACAAAAAAACCGGAGAGCCCTCGCAGGCTGTCCGGTTTTACTCAGCCAACCGGGCTGGTCGCCCGGCTGACCTGGTGCGGGATCACTTCACGGAAGCCCGGGCATCGGCCAGGATCTTGTTGAAGGTCTCGCTTGGCTGCATGATCTTGCAGACCTTGTCCGCAGGCGGATGATAATAGCCACCGATATCCGCCGGATGGCCCTGGATCACGCTCATTTCTTCCAGGATCTTGTCCTTGTTCTCTTCCAGCTGCTTCGACAGCTTCTCGAAAAAGGCTTTCAGATCCTTGTCGTCGTCCTGCTTTGACAGCTCTTCCGCCCAGTAGCGGGCCAGGTGGAAATGGCTGCCGCGGTTGTCCAGCTCGCCGGTATTGCGCGAAGGCGACTGGTTGTTCTCCAGCAAGCGTTCGGTTGCCTTGTCCAGGGTCAGCCCCAGCAGGCGGGCACGCTCGTTGTTCTGTTTCTCGCCCAGCTCTTCCAGGGAAACCGCGGTTGCCAGGAACTCACCCAGTGAATCCCAGCGCAGGTGGTTTTCCTGCAGCAGTTGCTGGACATGCTTGGGCGCGGAACCACCGGCACCGGTCTCGTACAGGCCACCGCCGTTAAGCAGCGGTACGATGGAAAGCATCTTGGCACTGGTACCCAGTTCCAGAATCGGGAACAGGTCGGTCAGGTAATCCCGCAGCACGTTGCCGGTCACGGAGATGGTGTCCAGGCCACGGATCAGGCGCTCCATGGTCCAGCGAATGGCGCGTACCGGAGACTTGATATGAATCTCCAGACCTTCGGTATCGTGGTCCTGCAGGTACATATTCACTTTCTTGATCAGCTCGGCATCGTGGGGACGCTCGTCGTCCAGCCAGAACACGGCGGGCATCCCGGTGGCACGGGCGCGGTTCACTGCCAGCTTGACCCAGTCACGGATCGGCAGATCCTTGGTCTGGCAGGCACGCCAGATATCGCCCTTCTCGACCTTGTGCTCGGTCAGCACGGTGCCCTCTTCGGCGACGATACGCACAATACCGTCTTCCTTGATTTCAAAGGTCTTGTCGTGAGAGCCGTACTCCTCGGCCTTCTGGGCCATCAGGCCAACGTTCGGCACGGTGCCCATGGTGGTGGGATCAAAGGCGCCGTGGGTCTTACAGAAGTTGATCACTTCCTGGTAGATGGTGGCGTAGGTGCTCTCCGGCATTACTGCCTTGGTGTCCTTGAGCTTGTTGTCCCGTGCCCACATCTTGCCGGAGTTACGGATCATCGCCGGCATGGAGGCGTCCACAATCACGTCGCTGGGTACGTGCAGGTTGGTAATGCCCTTCACCGAGTCCACCATGGCAATTTCCGGGCGGTGCTCGTAGCAGGCGTGCAGGTCTTCGAGGATCTGCTCCTGCTTGGATTCCGGCAGCTGCTTGATCTTCTCGGTAACACTGGAAAGACCATTGTTGGGGTTCACGCCCAGTTCGTCGAACACCTCGCCGTACTTGTCGAACAGCTCCTTGTAGAAGATCTTCACCGCGTGACCGAACACGATCGGGTGGGAGATCTTCATCATGGTGGCCTTGACGTGCAGGGAGAACATCACGCCGGTCTTTTCGCAGTCTTCAATGCAGTCTTCAAAGAACTTGCGCAGGGCCTTGCAGCTCATGAACATGCCGTCGAGCACTTCACCTTCCTGCAGCGGCAGTTCGCTTTTCAGTACGGTCTGCTCGCCCTTGGTATTTTCGAAGACGATGCGGGCATTGGTGGCCTTGTCCAGGGTCAGTGACTGCTCGTTGGAGTAGAAGTCGCCACCACGCATGTGGGCCACGTGGGTGCGTGACGCCGGGCTCCACTCGCCCATGGTGTGGGGATGCTTGCGGGCAAAGGCCTTGACCGCCGTCGGGGCGCGACGGTCGGAGTTGCCCTCACGAAGTACCGGGTTAACAGCGCTGCCCAGCACCTTGGAATAACGGGCGTGAATTTCCTTTTCTTCGTCGGTCTGGGGGTTTTCCTTGTACTCCGGAACCTTGTAGCCCTGCTCGTTAAGCTCGTTGATGGCGGCCCTCAGCTGGGGAATGGAGGCGCTGATATTGGGAAGCTTGATGATGTTGGCTTCAGGGTCCTTGGTGTACTCACCCAGCTCTTTCAGGTCGTCGGGAACCTGCTGGTCTTCTTCCAGGTAATCGGGAAACAGCGCCAGAATACGTGCCGCAAGGGAAATATCACTGGTTTCAAATTCGATGCCCGCCGGCTTGGCGTATGTCTCAAGGATGGGAAGCAGTGACCGGGTGGCGAGGGCGGGTGCCTCGTCGGTCAGTGTGTAGATAATCTTTGCTTTGGATGATGTCATTTTCGTCCTCAGGCTAATGGATGAGTTCAGGACGGTCATGGCAGGGTCAGGTGTCTTGTGAACGCCCGACCTGA
>CAZFPG010000094.1:1284-10542 GCA_964521055.1 uncultured Marinobacter sp. | reverse complement strand
GACCCCAGTGCAATCCACCTGGCGAAATGTCTTGGGGTCTGACCCCACTAATCCGACCTATGGGGGGTGAGGGTGGAAAGGGGGACTTTAACGGTTTGTTGTTTCTGCATGAAGCTGATGAGGACGATGGCGCGTTCTTCGCCGTCGTAGGCCTGGAAGATGGCGCTGATGCCTTTGAACGGGCCGTCGTCCAGTTCTACCGTCTGGCCAGGCTTGATACCGCCCTGCTCCGCTACGGTGTGAAGGCTGTCTTTGATGTGCTGGATGACGTCGTCCGGGATGGCAGCGGGCTTGTTGGCGAAGCCCACTACTCGTATAACGCCCCGGGTAGACCGTAGCTTGGCCCACATGGGGTCGGTTTGTTCGAGGTTGACGAAGAGGTAACCCGGAAACAGCGGTTCAAGTTTTTTGGTGCGCTTGCCACCTTTGATTTTTTCTACCGTGATTTTCGGGTAGAAGCAGGTGATGTCCTGGTTTTGCAGATGCGCCAGGGCTCGGTCGCCCTGGGCGGGTTTGTGTTGGAGGGCGTACCAGGTCATTGGTGCCTCTTGGTTGGGGTGTATGGTGCCCTGGTGGGTAAATGCCGCTGGGTGCCAATTATGATGGTAAATTCACCCGGCGAGCAATCGCTCCTGCAATTCCCGAACAACCTTCAACACCCGGCTCATTTCGTTCTGGGTTTTTAAGTCAAGGTCCAGTTTGCCATCCATGGTTTTCACCAAAGGCATGACTGATTCCTCAAAAATCCTCGCAAAAGCCATCAAGGCATCACCCACTTGTGGTGGGCTGTCCAGGTTAACGGTAACAGCAGGACTGAGCTGAACAGCCTGCAGCCCCTCGGTCAGGCCGGTTTCCAGGGATCGTGACAGCTGGCACAGAGCCTTTTCAAGGTCTGGCGCCTGTTCCTGGCGGTTCTCCTGGCCTACAGCCAACTGGTGTGCCAAGTGTTTCATGTGTTCCGCGATCACCCCTAACTGGCGCACCACTTTAACGCCGGTTTCCTCATCGCCACCGGCCTGCTGCCGGCGAAGATATTCTTCACAGATGGCCTGCCAGCGGGCTGCTTCGGCGTCACTCAGGGTACCACGCATCTGCTTGAGTTTGAGCAGGTTCTCTTCAGCGCCCTGGGTTAACAACTGGGCTTCGCCCTGATAGTGATCATCAATCAGCGCTTCGAGCTCAGCATCACTCATTACCGGCGAGAGTTTCTCCGCCAGCTTGTTCATGTTGCGGTAACTGCCCTGGAGCTTGAAGGTCGGTTCGGTGCGGTAGGCTTCCGCCTGGGCACTGGAGGCGATGTAGGCCTGGTTTACCCGGAGCACGGTCTCCCGCACCCGAATCATTTTCTTGAGGAGAGACACAACCTCATCCCGCTCGGCAGCGCTGTAATCATGCTCGAACTCCGAATCCGCCACGGCTTTGCCTTCGGCCAGATCCGCGAAACGGTAGAAGTCCGCCATTCCCCGGGTAGCCAACGGGGCGAGCACCGGGTTAGAGCTCAGGCTGTTTTCAATGTACGACAGGGCAAAGGCATGTTCCATGCCTGACAACACATCCCCCAGGTTGTAGATATCCGCCCGGTTGGAGAGCATGTCCGGCACTTTAAACACCTCCCCACTCTCGGTATAGGGGTTACCGGCCATGACCACGCAGAAGCGCTTGCCCCGCATATCGTAGGTGCGGGTGCGGCCACGCCACACGCCTTCAATGCGCCGGGTGCCGTCACAAAGGGAGATGAATTTCTGCAGGAATTCCGGATGGGTGTGCTGAATATCATCGAGATACAGCATCACGTTATTGCCCATTTCCAGCGCCAGGTTGAGCTTGATCAGCTCTGCCTCGGCGGTAGAATGCGGCGCCTTTTCCGGATCAAGGGAAGTCACATCATGCCCCAGGCTCGGGCAGTTGATCTTCATGAAGATCAGGCCCAGGCGGTTGGCCACGTATTCCATCAGGGTGGTCTTACCGTAACCGGGCGGCGAGATCATCATCAGCAGGCCGGATTGGTCGGTTCGACGGTCTTCGCCGGCGGTGCCCATCTGCTTGGCCAGGTTGTCACCGATGATGGGCAGGTAACTCTCGCTGATCAGTTTGTTGCGCACGAAAGAAGACAGCGGCCTTGGGCGGAATTCCTCCAGACGAAGCTGGTCGCGCCAACGGTCCAGTACCTTGTGACGAACTTCCTGCAGCTGCTGCCAGCCAGGAATGATTTCCTGGCGGTGATAGCGCAGGCGTTCGTCAAACTCATCCAGTTGCAGGCTGAGGGTGCGCTCCTCAATCCGGGAATGCTGGCCAAGCAGCCCTTCCACATGAAATGCAAGCTCCACGCTACGCACACTGGTTTTCAGGGCTTCGCCCACGTTCAGTATCGCCACCACTTCTGGCAGATAATGTAAAAGGTGTTGCTGGTCCGCCTTGCTCATCCAGGCCTTCAGCCAGTGGCTGGTGATGGTCCAACGCGCTGCGGGCAGGCCGGCCACTGCATTAAGGGCGTTCCGGTACTGGGTGAACTGATTGTCCCGTTTCAGGGCTTCGGTGAAACCGGAGGCCAGTTCACTGGCATAGCGGGTAATCTCAAAGGTATCGGTTTCTTCCGCCAGTTGCCGCACAAGGTACTGGGCAGCGGAATCGATCAGCGTGCGTTCGGCACTGCCCTCGTCCGCCAGCGATAGCCCATGCTCTTCCACGAACCCTGAAAGCTTCGGGCCAAGCTCCTGCTCCAGGGATTGCCGCAGTTCGTTCGACTGCATCAGGCGGCTGAGAATACCGGCCGACAGGCAGCGGGCACGAATTTGCTGCACCAGCTCCTCCTGCTGGCTCAGTTCAGCCCAGAACAACACCGCCAAAGCCCTGGCCCTGGGACTGAACCGAAGCAAACCTGCACTCTGGATGGCTGGCCAGAGGGTGCTGACGATCAACGCCGCATCGTGATCATGGATGCCCTTTTCGTACCCCTCCCGATAACGAGGGGAAGCAAACGAGCGAATGTGGCCGGTCAGTTCTTCCAGATCGGCCACATTCACCGGCAGACCCGGTGCTTTCTGGAACTCTTCAATCACCAGGGCCGCCAGGTATTCGCCCCGGTAAACCTTGTCGGATTCCGACGGCTGGCTCATGTTCCAGTAGCCCCGCAGGCGGTCCAGTTCCGGCTCGTCCAGCCGCTCGTAATACTGGGTGCCGGTCAGGTGCAGTAGCACGTGGTCATCCCGTGGGATCAGTGTCAGGTCCAGCTCCTGCTGGTTTACGCTGAACTTGTGCTTGCCCAGACGGATAACAGCACCGCCATCCTCGAAGATATCGGCCTTGTCACGAACGCTGCGAAGAGCGGTATCCTGGGCGGCCTTCAACTGGCCCAGGCAGTCGTCCGCCTCCATGGCCGCTCCCAGTTCACGCAGCTCTTTGGCCATGCTGCGCAACCTTGCCACCATGGCGTCCGAGGCAAAAAAGGCGTGTAACTCCTCCGGGCTGGAAAAACGCTCGGTACGGCGACCGACGTTCTTCAGGATGCGTTCGGCTGCATCCGTCAAAGTGGTGATTCGACGCTGCCTCTGATCCTGCAACTGCTGACGGCGGGCTTCGATGCTCTCGTGGGCATTTTCACGCTGTTCCAGAATGGCGGCCAGGAACTCATCGTACTCGCCAAACTGGCTTTCCAGTTCCTGAAGCTGATCCAGCATTCGGGTCATGAGCCCGTCACATTCCCGTACGTCCGTGAGGGCGCTGACGCCATTGGCAAGGCTTTGCTCGAATAGGCGCAGGCGCGCGGCGAACTGGGCCCTCGCCTCTGCACTGCCCTGCTCCTTCAGGCGGATTTCCGCTTCCGAACGCTGCTGGTTTATGGTGGCGTAGATACCGGAAATGTTATCGGTAATCGCGGTTTCCAGTGCCGCATTGTCACCGGCCATGGACGCCAGCATGCCCTGGATCATATCAAGGCCCGACGTCAGCTCCCGGTAGCGTTCTACTATTTTCTCCAGGCTGTCCCGGTTCTCCGCTTCCGCCAGGTCGGTCTGAAGCTCGTTCAACGTTTTACGATAGCCATCCAGTGCCTCGGGCGAGGCCAGGAAGCGGAAGGTGCGCTCAGTCAGGCGCTCTTCCGCTTCGGACAACTCGCTCTCCAGCGTTTCAATCCGGGCCTTGTCGGCATAACGACGGTCATTCAGGGTGCGGACCCGGCCCCGGTGTTCTCGCAGGCGGGCCAGGTAGCTGACGAACTGGTCCGGGGCTTTCCAGCTATCAGGTTTCAGATCCCTCATAAGGGCGCCCTGCTCATCCGCCACCTCTTTGATGGCGGCTTCTGTCTGGGCGCGGATGCTCTGGACTTTTTCATACTCGTCCAGTACCAGTTCGGCTGTGCTGCGAATGGTAGTCAGTTGCTGATGAAGCCCTGTAAACAGCTGCTCATCCTGGCGGCCAGACAGCCAGAAAAACTGATCCAGGATGCGGTCGATGGTCCGAATGAGCCCGGTAAAATGGCGCTCGCTGGCGCTCTTCGACGCCACCAGGCCAACCACAGTGTTGAGTTCGGCAATACCACGCACCAATTCAGGGTTACCGATTCGGGCCAGTTCCGAATCGTTAGCCACACTTGCCTTGGCATGATAGCTCTCTGTCGTAAAAGGGGTTTCCCAGACCTGCAGCGGGTGAACCAGGGTGGGCTCGCTGTCCGCGTTGAAGATCACCAGATGGCCATTTTCGAACAGGGCGTAACCATGCCCTGCCAGAGGTACGTCAACCTGTTTGCGGATCAGGTTATAGCGATAGAGGATGACCTGCCCGGTGAGTTGCTCAAAGAACACGTAGAGCACGTCCTCACCATTGGGCGCCCGCAGTGTGCGCTTGAGACGAAAGTCACCCTCGGGAATCTGAAAGGTTTTCAGCTCACCGGTCGTCAGGTAGGAGCCGGAGGGAAAGATAAGGCCATGGTTATCCGGCAGTGACGCCACCGAACCGGCCATGGCATCCACTCGTTCTATCTTGCGCTGGCTGCGGTTGAACAGGTAGTAACGCCAGCGTTCTTCGTTGAAGGGTAGAATCCGGACCAACAGGATCTCACCCAGGTCGGCATAATCGAACGAGGCGTCGTCCAGGGACTGCGAATCGGACTCTACCGGGTCTGAATAGATGCCCTCTCCCGTTGCGGTATTGTTCTCCACTTTGAACGTGATGTCGCCCCGCAAGTTATCCACAAACAGGGTGTCGGCAATGTTCAGATGCGGAGAGCGGCCCTGGACCTGGCTGTCGCGACCCACGGTTTTCCACGGAAAACTGAAACGATCCGGATAGGTGAGGTCCCGCTCACCACGGTTGTCGATATACCGGCCCACCTCGCCATCGGGTTTCAGCTCCCAGCGGAATACCCGTAGGTCGTCCAGCTTGTCACCGATGCGGAAGGCCATTAACAGCATGCCGTTGAGGATGACCAGCTGTGACAGGGTGGCTGTGTTGTAGTACTGCTGCAGTTCCCGGAAGTCGGTTACAAAGCGGTCGTTGGTCAGGAAGGAGCCTTCAATGGCGGCTTCGGTCATTTCGAAACCGCTGTCGCCATCGCTCAGGTGATACAACCTGAATACATCCTCGATGGCCAGGGTCTTGCGAAGCCCCAACTGCAGGTTGAAGCCGAACAGCAGTTTGTCCCCCAGACGCACCACATCCCGCGCGACCGCATTGCTTTCGGTTCTCGCCCGGGCGCGGCCCAGCACACTCATGCCGGCGCTACCGAAGATGTCTTCCCGGGCCTTGTTCAGCCCGGAAACCCTCTCCCTGAGCTGTTCGCCCTGATCAACGAGCCGTCGCTGAATGGTTTCAAAGGCAGAGCCTTCCTGAACAATGCTCTCGAGGCCGTTGCGATCCGTCGACATACCAAATCATCCTGAACGTAGGGGAAACCTGAACGGTGAAGGTGTCGCCGGCGCCATGTCAGGCGCCAGCGATACTGGGGCTTTAGGCGGTTTCTGAGCTTCGGCTGGCTTTGTCACCGGCAACCCGCCCGGCAAGCCCAGATAGGGCAGCCTGCAGGGATGGTGACTTGTCCAACACACCCTGAACACTCTTGCCATAGCCAAGGCCCTGGGCAAATTTTTCGAAGATGCCGCCATCACCGCCGATCATCTCGAACTTGGCGTCCTTGAGGGCTGCCGCCATTACCCGGCCATTCTCCAGCATTCCAGCTTTCTGAGCTTCGATCTGGGCCATCACTTCCTTCTCGTGAACTTCCAGGTTCATGCGGAACTCTTCGAAGTGGCGCGATTCTTCAGACATGCCGTCGTAGGCCTTCAGCTTCTCTACCAGGCCGGCAGCTTCCGCCTTGGCCATGGCTTCGCGGGCATCGGCCCTGGCGTGGCCCATACGCTCTTCGCCTTCTGCTTCAGCCAGCACCATCGCCTTGCGGGCATCCGCCTTGGCAACACCCAATTTCTCTTCACCCATCGCTTCGGTTTCGAGCCGCTGCTCCAGTACCCGAACGTCCGCCATGCCAGCTTCTTCATCTGCTTTGGCCGTCGCAGACTTGACTTCAGCATGCGCCAGGCCGTCGGCACGGATGGCAGACGCCTGGGCTTCCTTGACCTGAGCCTCCGCAAGACCATCAGCCGCCGCCATGGCCTGTCGGCCGCGGGCCAGTTTCTCGTCCGCCACGGATTTCTTCTCGGCCGCATCCAGATCAGCCTGGGACTTCACGCGTATCTGCTCAGCCTCGAGTTTGGAGCGCTCGAAAGCAGCCTCGGCTGCTTTAACATCCATCAGCTTCAGTTCTTCCGCTTCTGCTTCGGCTGCAACCACTTTCGTAATCTTCAGGCGCTCAGCTTCAGAGCGGTTGCGAACATCCTTGATGTTCTCTTCCTCTTCAGCCACGTTGCGCTCAACCGCAATACGCTGGCTGGTAATGTCAGCAATTTCCTTGCGCTCTTCTTCCAGCGCTTTCTCCATGCCGATACGCTCAATTTCCACAGCACGTTCGCGGTTCACATCCTCCAACTCACGGGCCTGACGAATCCGCACTTCCTCAATCTGAACAGCACGTTCCCGGGCTTTCACGGCCATCTCAATTTGCCGCTGCTTGTTCTCGTCCGCAATGGCCAGCTCTTCATCGGTCTTGATGCGAGCTGCCTCTGCTCGGGCACGCTCCTGTTCGCGCACCTGCTCGGTTTCGGATGACTCCCGGGCCTGCAGGGTTTCAATTTCGCGCCTCTGGCGGGCCTCCGCATCGGACTGGCTACGCTCAAGCTCCAACGATGCCTCACGTGCAGACACGTTCTTGCGCTGGATTTCCAGCTCCTGGTCACGCTCCAGGCGGTTGGTCTCCACGTTATGCATCGCGGTGATTTCAGTAATCCGCTTGATGCCTTCGGAGTCCAGAATGTTGTTCGGGTCGAGGGAGGTTTTCGGGGTCTGCTCCAGGTAATCAATGGCAACGTCTTCAAGCACGTAGCCATTCAGATCCTCACCAATGGTTTCGACAATGGAATCCCGGAACCGCTGGCGCTCCTCAAAGAGCTGCATGAACTCCAGCTTTTTACCAACGGTCTTGAGCGCTTCGCTGAACTTGGCATTGAACAGTTCGTTGACAGCATCCCGGTCTGATGCCCTGCCAACACCGACGGACTTGGCTACCCGAAGCACGTCTTCTGCCGTTTCATTGACACGGAGGTAGAACGCAACGGTGATGTCTGCTCGCAGGTTGTCCTTACAGATCAGCCCTTCCTTGCCGGTACGGTTCAGCTCCAGGGTGATCACCGAAATCTTCATGGTTTCAGCCCGGTGAATAACAGGCAGCACCATTGCACCGGTGAAGTAGACTTTTGGTGTGGGCGACAGATCGTTAACGATCAGCGCCTGCCCCTGGTCCACCTTCCGGTAGAACGCCTTGAACAGGGCCAGAATACCCAGTATTAACAGAACCACCACACCGACGGTGGTAATTACCGGCATCATCCACGATAAATCCATTTAACTTTTCTCCTGAGCTGATTGAAAGGACATGAGCGTGGTGGGTTATCCGGCCGATTCGCCGGAAAGGAATTCAGACTCCGGAACAACCCACCAGGCGTTGTTGTCCGGAATATGGTCGATCAAAACTGCGCGGTCCCGATAGGACAACGGCGTATGGCTACGCACCTGCAGCAACAGGTGAGCGCCATCCAGGGTGGCTTCTGCACGGCCGGAGGTTTCCGAAACGGATGAGGAAATCACAACACAGGGGGTGCCGATTATCCGCTTCTGCAGGGGCGGCAAATAGGCCCGGCGAAACAGCGGGCGCAGCGGCCTCACTACAACCGAGGTGGCCAGGATACCAACCATGAAAGACACGACGACAACGGCGGCGCCGTACAGCCAGTGGATAAGGCCGGACGGCACCAGCGAACCAAACAGCAAATCGATGAAATAGCTGGACAACCAACCCGTCAGAAACAGCAACGTGAGCACCAGGGGCAGCGGAACACCCTGCAGACCCAAGGTCACCATCAGGCCACTGAAATCACCCGGCGCATCGATATCGCCCTCGGCATCCACATCGCCCATACCGGACAGCGAAATCAGCCAATAGATAATGGCAACACAGAGAAGTACGGAGAAAATCACCGTGGGGAAGGAGAACGCAACTGCGAAGAATGTTTCCATACGCGACCAGACATCCGTTCCGGTAAATCCAATGGTTGACAGTTTTTGTCAGAAAGAAGTTGTTTATATCGCAAACAAACTATTTCTTGCAAATATTTAATCCTGCAGTTTAGACTCGACTTGCTGACATAAAATGTCAAGCCACAGGACAAGGTTCGTCCGGATCGGCCGAACCGATTCAACGCCACAGGAAGGAGCATTTCGTGGATACCCAATCTCTCACCCTGGCCCTGGGTGACGCCACCCATGCCGGCCGCACCTTTGATGTCATGCCCGTTGCCGGTGAGGAACCGGTACTTCAGGTCACGGTTTCAGGCGCCGAAGAAACACCCGTCTACATTACCGTAACCGATACCCAGATTCTGTGTCTCGCGTATCTTTTTGACAAACAGGAACTGAACCCCGAACGGCTGAATGATCTGCACGAAAACATGCTGAGAATCAGCGTGCCCATGCCCCTGAGCGCTCTGGGCAAGACCGGCGATCACTATGTGGTGTACGGCGCTCTGACCCCGACTTCCGGCACAGCAGAAATCATGCAGGAACTGGTCACGCTCGCCGAGAATGCCATCGACCTGTTACAGACATTTGAAGACTATCTGGCTTAAGTGAGGGGTGAGACATGAGAACCGTATTGAA
>CAZFPG010000094.1:0-1184 GCA_964521055.1 uncultured Marinobacter sp. | reverse complement strand
CTGGCCTCCGGCCAGGAAGAATTGGCCCGGG
Organism: uncultured Marinobacter sp.; assembly: GCA_964521055.1. Classification (GTDB taxonomy): domain Bacteria; phylum Pseudomonadota; class Gammaproteobacteria; order Pseudomonadales; family Oleiphilaceae; genus Marinobacter. The sequence goes on along the minus strand of CAZFPG010000094.1, from coordinate 1,153 downwards.
AAGTGGCCGAGCGCATTGTCGGTCACGAGCGCCGAACCACAGAACTGACCCAGACCCGCGAATTACTGCAGCAACGCATTGCCGGCCTGAAAGAGCGGGTGCAGCGGGCGGAAAAGCAGCTCGCCGATTATCGCCGGGAACTGCAGGTGGTGAAAACCAACGAACGTGTACTGCGCACCACGGCGCAGATTGACACCAACATCAATAGCAACCAGTCTTCCCTGAGCACCGCAAAGGACACGCTGGAGCGCATTCGCGAACGCCAGGCCCGGGAAGAAGACCGGCAAACCGCCAGCGCGACGCTGGAAAAAGAGCTCACCGGCGCGGATCTGGATGAAAAGCTGAAGGCCGCTGGAATCGACAGCGATAAAGACGCCGTCAGTGATGTTCTTGCCCGTCTGAAAGGTAATCCGGCGCAGTAAATTCGGCGCCCTCATGAGCGGGGGGCGCAATAATACCCAGGCTAAGCCAATGGCAAAGACACGGGACTGGTCAAAAGAGGAACGCGCCGTTCGGGCTGTGCAAATGGCTTTCGATCTCTCCAATGAGATCCAGCGGGCATTCCGGGTGTCTGCCGCATTACAGGACGTTTCCACGGCCAATATGGTACGAAAAGTCCTGCAACTGCCCTACCGAACGAGCCGCATCCGCCCACGGCTGACCGTCACGCTTCACGACGACGATTTTGACATCCTGGCCCGGAAGTATGGCCTTGCTGCCGATGACCGGGTGGCCATCCGCCAGAAGGTGGCAGAGGAGCTGCAGACATTCGCCCGCTCCTACCTGCCCGACTCGGAGAAGTGACCTGGGCGTGATGAGCCGGGCGCCATGAGCGACCAGGACAAGCATTAGTACAGGAAAAGGACACCATGCCCAGAACACGCTATCAGCGCTGCCCGGCCTGCGCCACCACTGGCCTGGAGGCAACGAGCAACCCCTCGATACTGGACTGCCGACACTGCCACGGAATCTGGTTTGAAGACGGCGCGCTGAATCGGGCCATCGCCCACAAACACGCCGACATCGACGAATACGATCACGAATTGCACCTCGGCCCTGCCCTGGAAACCAGCAATCGCCTTTGCAGGCGCTGCCACGTTCCCATGGTTCATTACCAGCTGCTGAAAAACTACACCACGGAAATCGACTGCTG
>CAZFPG010000093.1:0-10557 GCA_964521055.1 uncultured Marinobacter sp. | reverse complement strand
GGTTGGCACCCTTAACCTTATCCAGGCCACGCTGGCCATTGCCATCGGCTGCTTCATCATCGGTGCGGCCCTGGCTCTCAACGGCGCGGCCGGTTACAAATACGGCATTCCTTTCATGGTGCAGGCCCGCAGCGCGTTCGGTTTTTCCGGTACCCGTTTGCCCGGCCTGGTGCGAGCCGTGCCAGCCATCGTGTGGTATGGCTTTCAGAGCTGGATCGGTGCCGGTGCGCTGAATATGGTGTCTGCCACCCTGTTCGGTTTCGACAACCTGATATTCTTCTTTATTACATTCCAGTTCCTGCAGATCGGGCTCTCCGTGATGGGCTTCCAGGGCATCAAATGGCTGGAGAACATCGGTAGCGCCTTTATCCTGGCCTCGCTGGTTTACATGTTCTACAGCACGGTACAGCGGTACGGCGACACCCTCTCGGCCAACCTGCTGACCATGGAAGGTTCCTGGGGCATGCCCTTCTGGGGCGCGACCATGCTGTTCCTCGGCATCTACAGCACCATGATCCTGAACGTGAGCGACTACGCCCGCGAGCACAAACACGGCACCGGCCCGGGGCTGATGACCACCATCTATTCCATGTCCATCCTGCCCTGTACCCTGTTCATGGGCATGATCGGATACATGGTCTCGGAGGCCACGGGCGTTGCAGATCCGATCGAGGTCTTTGCCAATGCGGTGGACAACAAGGCACTGCTGATGACCACCCTGCTGTTCATTGCCTTCGCCCAGGTAACCACCAACGTACTCAACAACGTGGTTCCGCCAACGTACGTGCTGATGGATGTCTTCAAGCTGACGTTCAAGAAGGCAACCGTCATCGTGGGCCTGCTGGCGTTCGCCACCTTCCCCTGGGAACTGGTTAAAGACGGTTCCGCGGCCGGCCTGCAGATCTTTGTACAGACCTACTCCGCCTTCCTCGGCCCGATTTTCGCGGTGCTGGTGGTTGACTACTACCTGATCCGGGGCCGGGAACTGAACCTGGACCACCTGTACAACCCCAAAGGCCCCTACCAGGGCATGAACTACGGGGCTTTGGTGGCGACGGTGCTGGGTGTCGTTGTTGCCCTGAGTTTCTCTGCAGTGTCCTGGTACGCCAGCCTCATTCCCGCAGGGCTGAGCTATTACCTGCTGATGAAGTACTGGCCCGCCTGCCAGCGCTTCCGCGCCTGACCCTGCCCTTACACACAACGGTGACACCCATGAAAGACAGTGAACTCAACATCCGACAGATCGACACTTCGCTCTACAACGAGGATCTGGCCCCGATTCCTCACAGCAAGCGAACCTGGGGCTGGTTTGAAATCTTCAATGTGTGGTCAAACGACATCCAGAGCCTCTTCGGCTACACCCTGGCGGCTTCACTCTTCCTGACCTACGGGCTGAACGGGTGGGCGGTGATGGCCGCCATTATCCTCGCCGGCTTCATCGTGATGGTCCTGGTGAACCTCTCCGGCAGGCCCAGCGTCAAGTACGGCATACCGTTTCCCGTGCTCAGCCGGGCCAGCATGGGGGTACGGGGCGCCAACTTCCCGGCCATGCTGCGCGGCATTGTCGGGATCTTCTGGTATGGGGTGCAGACCTACTTTGCCTCCACCGCCGTCACACTGCTGATCACCGCCTTCTACGGAGCCGGAGATGGCACCACCTTCCTTGGCCTGTCCGGCGTTGCCTGGTTGTCGTTCGTGATTGTCTGGGTCTTCCAGATTGTCATTTTCTGCAGCGGGCTCAAGTACATCCAGCGCTTCCTGAACTGGGCCGGGCCACTGGTCTATCTGGTGATGGTGGCGCTGATGGTGATTGTCTGGGTCAAGGCCGGCGACCAGCTCCTGCCTGCGGTAGGCACGATTTTCAGCTCCAGCGGCGAAGAGTCCGTCAACCCGGTGGGCGCCTTCATGGCCATCGTTGGTACCATGGTTGCCTACTTCGCGGCGGTGGTGATCAACTTCGGCGACTTCACGCGCTTCGTGCGCAGCGAGGGCGACATGAAACTCGGCAACCTGCTGGGCCTGCCCCTGAACGTGGCGTTCTTCTCGTTCATCGCACTGATCATAACTGCAGGCACCCTCGTGCTGTTCGGCGAGCCGCTCACCAACCCGACGGAGATCGTGGAGCGCGTGGATTCCGTGGCCCTGACCATCATTGCGGCACTGACCTTCTTTGCGGCAACGGTGGGCATCAACCTGGTGGCCAACTTCATACCGCCGGCCTACGACCTCGCCAACCTGTTCCCCAGCAAGATCAGCTTCCGGGTCGGCGGCCTGATCACCGCAACGATTGCCTTCTTCGTGGGTGCATTGTGGGTGTCTGTGATCAGCCAGATCGGCGTACCCGGATTCGTGAATGCCCTCGGCGCCATCCTGGCCCCCTTCTACGGCATCATTGTTGTGGATTACTACCTGATCAAGCGCCAGAACCTGGATATGGAGCAGTTGTTCTCCGCCAGTCCGGACGGTGCCTATCACTACACCAAGGGTTGGAACACGCGGGCGCTGATAGCCTTTGGCCTGGCCGCCCTGTTTTCCATCTCTACGGTATTGGTGCCGGCGCTCAGTGACCTGGGTGGTTACGGCTGGCTGATTGGGGCGGCTCTGGGGGGTGTTTTCTACCGCCTGCTTATGCCCGGCAAACAGACCATCGCCGCGTTACAGCCGTAAAGCTGATCCATGGGGCGTAGACCGCCCCCGCTCTCGCGAGTGGGGGCGTGCCGTCTCAACGGTCAGGCATCAAACGCAAAGATATCCCTCAGGTCCGGCGTTTCCTCGGGCTCATCAAAGATCGACAACGACGCTTCAATCGACTTCAGGTGGCGCTCCATGAAGTCACCTGCCTTGCCACCTTCGCCTGCCGCAAGCAGCTCAATCAGGTTGTCGTGATCATGGGACTCGCAGCCCAGATGGCCTGGATTGCCGTAAACAGCCAGAATCAGCGACGAACGGGAACATAACTGGCCCACGAACTCTGCAAGCGTCCTGTTACCGGAAATCTCCGCAAGGCGGGCATGGAAGGTAGCGGAAAGTTTGATAGCCACCCGCTGCTCACGGCTACGAAGTGCTTTTCTCTCTTCCCGCGCCATCTCACGGAGCTCCTCCACGTCCGCAGCGGTAATGCGCTTCGCGGCCGCTTCCATCAGGGCGCATTCTACCATCTGGCGGGCCTCAAACACGTCTTTCGCCTCATCCACCGAAGGCCGTGTAACACTGGCGCCCCGGCGTGGTGTGAGCGTTACCAGCTGTTCGAGCGCCAGCCTCTGCAGAACCTTGCGAATGCCGGTGCGGCTGATACCGAAGACATCAGCGAGGGCATCCTCCCGCAGACGGGCCCCAGGCTTGAGACGGTGCTCGATGATTGCCTCCGAAATTGACCGATAGATGGCATCCAGCCCCTTACCTCCTGTTTTCTTCGGCCCGGGCGCTGACGCCTGCTGCTGGCCACTTGAGGTAGACTCCGCCATCTGCCGGCTTCCACTCATTACGCTCCCCCCTGGTTACTGAGCCAATCCTGCGTCCTATTGTATACGTTCTGAATACGACTGGGCGACTGGGAAGAGTAGGCAACCGGCGATTTTTCGCGTTTACGAGCTGCTGAAGTCCGGCGGTGATTCCTATGCGGTGTCGATTTAACATGTTCCGGTCCGACTAGATAGGGAGTAAAGCGAAAAAACAATCTATACCTATCGGAGGATCTGGACATGCTGAAATTATACGGAACACCCCCAACCCGCGCCCTGCGGCCTATCTGGTTGCTCAATGAGCTTGGCCTGGAGTACGAACTGCACCCGGTGAACCTTCTGGAAGGTGAGCATCTTCAACAAGACTTTCTTTCCCTGAACCCTGCCGCCAAGGTGCCGGTACTGGTGGACGGCAACCTGGTGGTCACTGAATCGGCCGCGATCCAGCTTTACCTGGCCGAGAAATATCCCCAGGCCGGATTCATTCCCGAGACATTGGAGGACAGGGCCCAAATGTACCGCTGGATTTTCTTCCTGGTAACAGAGATTGAGCAGCCGCTGTGGCGCATCGCGCGTCACACGTTCGTTTACCCGGAAGAGAAGTGGTTGCCCCAGGATGTTGAGTTAGCGAGGCAGGAGTGCCTGGATATGGTGTCGGTGCTGGAACAGCACATGGCCAACCGCGAGTTCATGGTCGGGGACCGGCTCAGCGTGGCCGATTTCAACGCTGCGTATACACTGGACTGGGCGAACGAAGAGAAGATGCTGGAAAGCGCACCGAAGCTGCGGGGCTACCTGAAGGCGATGTACGCCCGCCCCACGGCTCCAACGACCATCGGTGAGGCTTTTGCGGCGATGGAAAGCTAGACTGTCACTGCGGTCATCAGGCGGTTGGCAGGTTTCCTCCCAGCATGTTTTCAACCACGGCTGCGTTATAGAAGGCTTCAACCGTCTGTATTTTATCGTTCCGGACACGGAACCAGACCGCAAGCCGCACATCCCCGATCATTTCAAAATTGGTCTGGTAGTCCAGGACTGCAAACACGTGCTCCCCGTCGGCACTGAGCTGGCGCAGGATCAGGTCTTTCTGGATGGCAGCCATGCCGAACTGGTACGCCAGCATGTCATCCGGATGAAGGAAGCGCATATTCGGCCCCACATACTCAAACCCTTCGTCCGCCAACGCGGCCTTTGCCTCATCAAACCGCTGGGCGTGAATATCAGCAATAAACTGCGCCACGATGTCTTTAGGCTGCATGTGCAGGCTCCACTCTGGTTAAATCCTCTAACAGGTTAGCCCCTTCTACTTCATCCACAACCGCTTGCACAAACATAATTCCTCCATGGACAATGCTTAATCAAAGCAAGAGCTGGAATCCTTGGCGTCGGCCCCACCTTTAAATCGAACGCCGCAGGTAACGCCGGTACTGCGGCCGCCAGAAGTTGCGTTCGATGGTCTGGCGGATGGTGTTGTCATCGGAGCGCAAGGCGACAACGCCGTCCTCCTGTGCCTGCCTGGCGACATCGAAGGCGATATTGCGACTGATTTCCTGAATGCCAGCCAGCTCCGGCAACAGCCGCTCGCCGGTTTGCTGGACAATCGGCGCCTGTTTCGCCAGGGCATTAGAGGCGGCCATCAGCATGGTGTCGGTCACCCGGGAGGCGCCAGCGGCGATGACACCGAGACCAATTCCCGGGAAAATATAGGCGTTGTTGCACTGCGCGATGGGATAGGTTTTGCCATTAAGCTCCACCGGCTTGAATGGGCTCCCGGCGGCCACCAGGGCCTCGCCATTGGTCCAGGCCAGGATGTCGGCGGGTGTGGCCTCGACCCGGGAGGTGGGGTTGGAAAGCGGCATCACCAGCGGTTGCGAACAGCCGGCGTGCATTATCCTGATCACTTCCTCGGTGAACAGGCCGCGCTGGCCGGAGACACCAATCAGCACCGTTGGTTTCGCCTGTTTCATCACATCAATCAGTTCCCGAGCGGGCCAGCCTTTTACCCGCGCCGGATCCTGGGCAAGTGCCGCCTGGAAATCCTGCAAGCCGTTAATGTCGGTGGTCAACAGCCCGTCCCGGTCAACCATGTAAATGCGCTCGCGCGCTTCGCGTTCGGACAAACCGTCGTTGGTCATCGCAACGACAATCTGTTCGGCAATGCCGCAACCGGCAGAACCCGCGCCCAGGAAGGCGACCGTCTGGTCGCTAACCTTTTCGTTCTTTGTTTTGCATGCGGCCAACAATGTGGCGAGACAAACCGAAGCGGTGCCCTGGATGTCGTCGTTGAAGCAGCAGGCCTCATTGCGGTATTGGTTCAGCAGCCGCATGGCATTGTTCTGCGCAAAATCCTCGAACTGAACCAGAACGTTGGGCCATCGGCGTTTCACCGCTTCCAGGAATTCGGCCACGAAGGCGTCGTATTCTTCCTGTCCGATGCGCTTGTGCCGCCATCCCATGTACATTGGATCATCCAGCAGAGCCTGATTGTTAGTGCCAACATCAAGCATGATCGGCAGCGTGTTGGCCGGGCTGATACCACCGCAGGCTGTGTATAGCGACAACTTTCCGATGGGAATGCCCATGCCACCAATGCCCTGGTCACCCAGCCCCAGAATGCGCTCGCCGTCGGTGACCACAATGACTTTGACTTTCTCTTTGGTGGCGCTGTGCAGGAGGTAGTCCATGTGCTCTCTGTCCGGATAGGACACGAACAGACCGCGATGGTTGCGATAGATGTTGGAAAACTCCTCACAGGCCTCCCCCACTGTCGGGGTGTAGATAATCGGGAGCATCTCTTCCAGGTGATTTTCCAGTAGGCGGTAGAACAGGGTTTCGTTGTCATCCTGGATTGCGCGCAACGTGATGTGCCGGTCAAGGTCAGTCTGGCAGAGCTGGTATTGCCTGTAGGCTCGTTCTGCCTGCTCCTCAATGGTTTCCACGTTTTGCGGCAGAAGTCCGATCAGGTTGAAATCCACACGCTCCTTCTGTGTAAAGGCACAGCCCTTGTTCAACAACGGCATCTCCAACAAGGTGGGGCCAGCGTAGGGTATGTACAGAGGGCGTTTGTCAGTATTACTCATGATCACCTCGTAAAATATATTCATAAAGATAGTCGGTGATGTCGATTTCCAAAAGCTCTGCGCGACTTACCAGTGAAACCAAACAACACTCACGGGAGAACGACGTTATGAAATACATGTTGATGCGCAAGGCCGACACCGATACCGAGAATGGCACATTACCCACCGAAGAAGTGCTGCAGGCCATGGCGGAGTATAATGAACGTATGACCCGGGCCGGGGTATTTACCGGCGGCGACGGCCTGCGGCCAACGCGGGAAGGTTGCCGCATTCAGTTCCGCAACGGTGAGCCCACCGTTATCAATGGGCCATTCGAAAACACCAGCGAGCTTTTGGCCGGCTACAGCGTACTGGAGGTGGATTCCCTGGAAGACGCCATCGCCTGGGCGAAGCAGTGGCCCCGGGAGGACGCGGGCGGCAATGTTACCCTGGAGCTACGCCGTTACTTCACACTGGAGGATTTCGAGCCAAGCCCGGCGCTGGAGAAGCATCGCTCCCAGGAAAAACTGCCCCGGGAGATGAATGTGCATGTGGCGTTTGGCGGCAACTGCCGGGAAGCCATGGAATTCTATGCGGAGGTGACCGCCGGCAATCTGGAAGCCATGATTACCTACGGAGAAACGCCCGCAGCAGCGGATGTGCCGGCAGAGATGCATGACCGCATCGTCCATTCCTCCCTCAATATCCGGGGCCGACGGCTGATGGGGGCAGATATGGCGGGAGACTGCTATCAGCCCCCCCAGGGTGCCCAGATTCATCTTGAGTACGCCAGTATAGAACAGGCGGAACGTGTTTTCCGTGCACTGTCCGAAGACGGTACGGTGATCATGCCGTTTGAACAAACCTTCTGGGCCCACCGTTTCGGAATGACCAAAGACCGCTTTGGCGTTCAGTGGATGATCAGTAACGAGATTGAGCAGTGCCAGTAAGTGACAACAACAGGGAGATAGACCATGACCAGCCGAGCAAAAAACACCATCTGCCTCTGGTATAACGGCGATGCCGAAGAGGCGGCGCGTTTCTATGCGGAGACCTTCCCCGATTCATCGGTTAGCGCGGTTCATTATGCGCCGGGAGACTACCCTTCCGGGGCGCAGGGGGATGTGTTGACGGTGGAGTTCACCGTTATGGGCATCCCCTGCCTCGGGCTTAACGGCGGCCCCGCCTTCAAGCACAGCGAGGCATTCTCGTTCCAGGTTGCCACCTATGATCAGGAGGAGACCGATCGCTACTGGAACGCGATCATCAACAATGGCGGCGAAGAAAGCGCCTGCGGCTGGTGCAGGGACAAGTGGGGCCTGTCCTGGCAGATTACGCCAGTGGTTTTAATGGAGGCGATAGCCGATCCGGATCCGGCAGCCGCCAAGCGGGCGTTCGAGGCCATGATGACAATGGGCAAGATCGACATCGCCGCCATTGAGGCCGCACGTAGAGGTTAATACCAGGGCGTCCTATACATTTTGGCCGGATAGCTTCAACTGGTCTCGCCCCTGGGCCTTGGCCTGGTATAACGCTTCGTCGGTAGCGTTGATGAGCTCATCCGGATTGAGGCCGTGCTCTGGCGCGGCTGCCAATCCGGATGAGAAGCGGATCACCAGTTCCCTCCCCTCGACCCGGAGTTTCATCGGACTGTTTTGCTGGCGCCATTCTGTTATGCGCTGGTGAGCATCCATCAGTGAGAGTCCCGGCATCATGATCAGGAATTCTTCCCCGCCCCAGCGGCAGACCACATCCTCTTTGCGCATGCTGCTGTTCAGCAGGTCACTGAAAACCACAAGAGCCTGGTCCCCCGCAGCGTGCCCGTGCTCGTCGTTTAACCGCTTGAAGTGATCAATATCCAGCATCAGCAGCGTTAACGGATAGCTCTCGCGTTTGGCCCGCGCCAGTTCCCGGGACAGGGTCTCCATGAAATAGCGCCGGTTGAACAGGTTGGTAAGCGGGTCCCGCATTGCTTCTTCATGCAGTTGCTTCTGCAGGCGCAGGTTCTCGGCAGCCTGTCGCTCCAGCCGTTCGTTGGTTTGCTTCAGCGCCACCTCGGCATTTCGGCGTGCGGTGATATCGCGGGAAATACCACAAATGTAGACGGTACTTCCGTCACGCCCCAGAAGGGGCGAAATTACAGTCTCGAAGATGGTAAGCGGAGCCGCATCAAACCCCTCCGTGGTTTCCTCGTAGCGGATCATCCGTCCGGCGGCGATTGCCCGTGCGTAGTTATCTGCAGTCCGCCGATACAGGACCGGGTCGGGAATAATTTCGTCCAGAAACCTGCCAAGCAGTAACGCTCCCGACTGGCATATGAACTTTTCCATTGCGGCGTTGCAATAGACCAGCCGGTATCGTTCAGCTTCTGCACGAAGGATAAACACGTGATCCGCCATCGTATCCAGCATACCTGTGAGCAGGTGGATATCGGCTGGCTCAACTTCATTCAGCGGAGTCGTCACGGCAAAAATTCCTGATTCCAGACACAAGCTATTGACCGACTGCAGTCCGGCCAGGCCGGAACCTCTATCAAGCATAATGCGGATTGGCGACTCTTGCTCCCCCAAATACAAAAAAATTACAGCTGAATAACAATGTACTATGCAGTGCGTGTTCCGCTGGCCATTGCCGGCCTGAAAGCGAAGGACATTATGGGCTATTGCCTGATGCTACTGATCATTACCGGCATCATCAGTATTGGACTAACCTGGCTATAATAAAAAGGACACATCATCGACAGGGAGGCCAGCGCCATGAAACGCATCGCTGTCTGCTTCGACGGCACCTGGAGCCGGCCGGAGGAAAATATCCGTGAGGACTTTCCCTCCAACGTACTGAAATTCGCCCGCGCCATTCGCCCAACGGATGGCAACGGCGTCGAACAGGTGGTTTTCTACGATTGGGGCATCGGCTCCTACCACGACGAGTTGCTCGCCGGTGCCACCGGCCACGGGCTCGAGAAGAACGTGATGGACGGGTACCGCTTCCTGGTTCACAACTACGAGCCCGGGGACGATATCTTCCTGTTCGGATTCAGCCGGGGCGCCTACACCGCCCGCAGCCTGTGCGGCATGATCAACAACTGCAGTATTCTGCGAAAAGAAAACGCCAACCAGATCCCGAACGCCTTCAAGCTGTACAAAACCAGGAAGCACAAGGCCAACGGCGATCACGCCATGAAGTGGAAACGCCAGTTCTCCGTGGAAGAACGCACCCCGATCCTGTTTGTAGGTGTGTGGGACACCGTCGGGGCCCTGGGCCTGCCGTTTACCTTCTTCGGCCTGATCAAAGACCAGGATCTGTTTTACGACCGCAAGATTGGCAGCAATGTCAAAACGGCCCGGCACGCCCTGTCTCTGGATGAACATCGGGAGTCTTTCGAGCCGACACTCTGGGAACCCCGCGCAGGGACCGACATCCAGCAGGTCTGGTTTGCAGGTGCGCATTCCGATGTCGGCGGCGGATACGGCCCGGACAGGAAAGGCCGCATTCTGGCGGATATTCCCCTGCTGTGGATGGCCGAAGAAGCGAAGAAGCAGAAACTGGTGTTCAACAACACGCTGCCAACCACCACCCACACCACCGCCGAGCAGCACAATGAGTACAAGGGCAAGTTCAGGTTGCTGGGAAAGCTGGTGCGGGAAATACCCCCGTTACACGATCTCAAGACCTGGGTGCATGGGAGCGTAAGAGCGCGGTACAACAGCGGCTACCAGAGTGAGCCAATCGAGCGGTATGCGGAGCGCAACGGCGAGTGGCCGCCCATCTGGCCGGCATGAGGCATAGCACCGGGAAGGAGTCGTTTTCCGGCCATATCCCTACCACTTTGCTTCGAAAACAAGGTTGAACGGGTTTTCCGCCACGCGCCGGAACGTCCCGAACCCGGCCTGATCAAAGAGCTGCGCGAATCGTTTTTCGCCTGCCTGGTTACCCAGTGCCATGCCCACTTCCTCTGACAGGGAGTGGGGGCAGCAGATGGCGCGTCATCCGTGAGATCAACCTCGGCCTGACACTCGAGCAGGCGCTCAGCAACA
>CAZFPG010000092.1:0-10630 GCA_964521055.1 uncultured Marinobacter sp. | reverse complement strand
CGACCTGGGCGGGGGTGATACGGCCTTTCTTTGCGGTGTTCTCGTAGTTTTTGCGAATCACCGCCAGGCCCTTGTCCAGCGCCTCCTGTTTCACTTCGGCGATGGTTACGGGTATGCCGGCGTTGGCAAAGTTCATGGCGATACCGCCGCCCATGGTGCCGGCACCAATTACACCGACTTTACGGATCTCACGAACCGGTGTTTCCTTGGGCAGGCCTTTGACCTTGGACACTTCCCGCTCCGCAAAGAAAGCATGAACCAGCCCGGCGCGCTGGGGGGATTCCATACATTCCATAAACAGCTCACGCTCACGCTTCATGCCTTCATCGAACGGCAGGTTAAAGGCCGCTTCCACTGCATCCACGCACTTGAACGGAGAAAACAGGCCACGGGCCTTCTTTTCCAGGCCGGCTCGGAACTGGTCAAATACCTCACTGCCTTTGTCGGCTCCTATCCTGTCTGTCAGATCACGCACGCGGCGGACCGGCTTGCCCTCGTCGGCAATTTTCTGTGCGTACGCCAGGCCCACGGCCTTGATGTCGTTACCGTCTTCAACCGCATCGACAATGCCCAGGGCGAGAGCGTCCTGTGCGCTCACGAACTCACAGGTGGTGATCATTTCCATGGCTTTCTGCGCACCGGTCAGCCGCGGCAAGCGCTGGGTACCACCGGCACCGGGCAGCAGCCCGAGCTTCACTTCCGGCAGGCCAACCTTGGCGCTGCCCAGGGCCACCCGGTAATGACACCCCAGCGCGGTTTCCAGGCCGCCGCCCAGGGCGGTACCGTGAATGGCTGCAACAATCGGTTTTTCGCTGTTCTCGTACTGATCAATCACAGCGGCCAGCCCAGGCTCCTGCATGGGCTTACCGAACTCGCGGATATCGGCACCGGCAATAAAGGTGCGACCTTCGCACACCAGCAGCAGTACCTTGGCCTCCGCATCCTTCTGGCCCTGCTCCAGGGCAGCCACCAGGCCGGAACGAACCCCGTGGCTGAGAGCGTTCACCGGCGGGTAGTTCACGGTAATCACGCCAATGGAGCCTTCCCGGTTGTAAGTTACGACCTCAGACATAATATCTCCTAGCCTTCTATGGAATGTAGTTTTAACAAGCGAAACATAAGTACGATTTAATACAAGTTTGCAGCAGGTTTCAACCATCAATCAAATTGCGGGCACAAAAAAACCCCGGGACGAATCCCAGGGTCTTAGACAGAAGTTCGGGGAGCTGGCGGGCAGGGCGTTCCGAAGCCGTGCGGAGCCATGGGTGAAGTGCAGAGCACTTCACGGGTAAGCCATGGACGGCTTACCCAGGACCTTTGGCGCGACGCAGGAGCAATTAGCGCTAAAGGGCGGAGCCGAGCGTACAGGGACGTATTTACAGCGTGTTTCGGAACGCCCTGCCCGCCAGCTCCTTGCTCCGGTGTTGAATCAGACGCCGAGCGACTCTATGTCACTGGCGAGCATTGCCAACTGGTGGGCGATGGATTCACGCAGTTTTTCGCCAGGCACCAGATAGGACGGTGCCGCACAGGTCAGCGCCATGATGGTGCCGTCCTGCAGGTGAATGGGCACACCGGCGGAATTGATGTTGCGGTCCCATTCGCCCTGGGAAAGACAGAAGCCGTACTTCCTGTAGTCTTCCATGGAGCGCTCCAGGCCTTCTTTTTTCTCAGGCCAGGCATCGCCATATTTGGCTTCCATGGCATCGTCAATTACTTTGCGGCCTTTTTCGGAAATCGCACAGTAATAAGCCCGCCCCGCCGAGGTGGTGGCCATGGGCAGTTTCAGGCCGATGTCCATGCGTAACAGGGAAGCTTCCGGCGGTAGCCGGTTCTCTACATAGATCATGTGCAGGCGGTCGCGGCAGGTCAGGCCCACGGACATGTTGGTCTGGCGGGCAAACTCGTCCATGTAGGGCTTTGCCAGCTGGCGCACCTTCAGGTTGGAGACGTAGGCGTAACCCAGGGCCAGAACGCCTGAGCTGAGCTGGTACTTCTCCAGCTGTGCGTTGTAGCTGAGATAACCGAGCTTGGTCAGGGTGTAGGTCATGCGCGAAACCGTGGGTTTCGGCAGGCCGGTGAGGCGGGAGATGTCCTGGTTGCCCAGGATGACGGACCCCTGGCTGAATGCACGCAACACATCCAGGCCTCGGGAGAGCGCTTCTACAAACTTGCGATCCTTTTCCGGCTTTACTGGCTCACCGTCGCCTGACGCCGCTAACAGTTCCGGTGAAATCATGTGTGCTTTCGTCATAAACTGGCGACCTCCAACAGCTGCGCCTGATCCGGTGTGCCCGGAAGACCCGGATAATGGTCAGATAAAGAAAAGTTGAGGTATTTTAATCGCTGCAGATATCAAGTACCAGAAACCATTATCAAAAGTCGTGCCAAATATGAAACACTCTTCCTTTATGTTTCATTTTTGCCCAGGTATGGTTCTACCTTAGCCCAGGTTTACGGATCTATTTCGGTATATTATTCTGCAAAGCGAAACATCGTAACTAAATTTATCGCACCTTACGATCCCCGGAGAATCTATGAAGATCTTGTTTGTAGCAGGAGACCCCAAGCCGGAGCGCTGGACTGCCCCCATCCAGGAACTGCTTCCGGAAGCCGAGGTTCACGTATGGAACGCCAACGGCGCGGCTGTCGATGCCGACTACGCCATTGTCTGGCAACCGCCTGCAGAGCTGTTTGAACGCGAGAAAAAGCTGAAGGCAGTGTTTAACCTGGGCGCCGGCATTGATGGCCTGCTGGCCGTGCCCAACCTGCCTGCCCATCTGCCCGTCGTGCGCCTGGAAGACGCCGGCATGTCCGTGCAGATGGCTGAATACGTGCTGCACCAGCTGGTGGAAGCCAGCCGGGGCATGGAAACCTACCGGGAACAACAACGCCAAAGTGTCTGGAAGATTCACCGCCCGATCAAGCGAAGCGAATGGCCAGTCGGTGTCATGGGCCTGGGGCACATCGGCAAGCGGGTGGCACGCACACTGGCGGATCTGGACTACCGGGTCAATGGCTGGGCCCGCAGTGAGCATTCCCTGGATGGCATCACAACCTTTGCCGGGGCGGATAACCTGTCCGGTTTCCTGCAGTCGACACGCGTTCTGGTGAACACCCTGCCGCTGACCGACGAAACCCGGGACATTCTCGATTACCAGCATCTCAGCGAACTGATGCCCGGCGCCGTGGTCATCAATGTCGGCCGGGGAGAACACCTGGTGGAGAATGACCTGCTTAGGGCCATCGACGACGGCCATGTGGCCCGGGCCTCCCTGGACGTGTTCCGGGAGGAGCCGCTGCCCCCCGGCCATCCGTTCTGGCAGCGTCAGGAGATTACCATCACCCCGCATGTCTCGGCACGCACCCTGCGGGATGCCACCCTGGAGCAGATTACCGGCAAGATCCGCGCCCACCACAACGGCCAGTCGATTACCGGCATCGTGGATACCAGCCGGGGCTACTGATAACGCCTGGCAATCACGCCGGCCGCCCTGATCGGCAGGATCAGTCCGTTTAACCCGTGGCCGGCGCAAATACGAACAACCCCCACAACATCACCAGTAATAGCGGAAGGGACAACATCACAAACATCCCGTTCCAGCCAAATGCCACCACCCAGCGCGATACCTGACCAAACCGCGAAAGCAACATCACCGCCGGGCCGAATGGCGACAACATCATCGCCAGGGAGAAGCCAATGACCAGGGCCACGGCAATCGGCAGCGGATCCACACCTTCCGCCACCAACCGCGGCATCAGTCCCGCCTGTACGCTCAACACGGTAATAGGAATAACCCCCACGGCAGACAGCATGGGCATCATCAGCAATCCGCACGCTGCCAGCAGAAACACACCCAGTTCGCCGGAAGCCATGCCGGCCAGGATATCTGTCGGAATGACCGCCACCAACGCTACGCCCAACCCGGCGGAACCGGCAAAAATGGCCATCTCGTTGTGCATTCCCAGCATGTTGTCGGTTGCTTCCCGCGCCACCGCCACCGGCGAGCGATCGTGCCAGAACATATATAGTAAGGTCACTACTGGCACCGTCAGCATGGCCGCTACCGATACTTTCAGCTCCATGAGCTGCACAAGCAGGCCCATGGAGGTGAAGATGACAAGCACCAGCAGCAATAACCAGCCACTCCCGGCCGGCCAGGTCTCCAGTGGCTCCCGCTCACTGCTGACCAAGCGGAAACGCTTGTGTTCCAGCACCCACCCCACCAGGACCAGCAGTGCCGCGCTGCCAATACCGTAGGGCAGCAGGCCGGACCAGCTGAGGGATGGCACTTCCCGGGTAATAATGGCCACTGCAACACTGGTGGGCGCTACCAGCGGCACCAACGCGAACCCCCGCAGGGTACTGATCAGCACACTGCGCAGCCAGCGCAGACGCGAGGCCCCGGTAATACCCCGCTGCCGCAGGGTCTCTGCCAGGGTACCGCAGAGCAGGTTCATGACCCCGAAGCTCAATACCGAAGCGATACCGCAGCTCACCACCGCGTACTTGGGGTACAGCAGCGCCGGGCGCCCTCCCAGCAACACATCGTGTATTCGCTGCAGCACCTCGAGCCGGCGAACCAGGCACTGCATCATCCCCAGGCTTCCCAGGAACGCGGCGTAGAAAGCGGCATTGGAAGCGGCATGCATGAGAGCGTCGCCCCCCAGTTGGCCAACAAACCCGAGGTAACCAATCACCAGCAGTGAAACCAGGACCAGGTAACGGGAATACGCCTGCAACCGCCTGATCGCCATGACAAAGTAAACTCCAAACAACCCACCGGCGAACACGCTGAGATGTGTGCTGGAGAGAACAAGCGCCACAAGTTCCAGAAAAACCGCGACAGGAACCAGAAAACGGCTCATAACAGATTCGTGCCCTTCAATGATGGTATCGGTTGCATTTCGTACTGACCCGGATTAGTCTTTGCCTGTCCATATACAAAACATAATTCCGCTATACGAAACTATATTAACATTAATGACGTGGCAAGCCCCACCGCTTTCCTCCACAACCGGAGAGGACCACAATAGGGCTTTGTCATCCGATGAAACGGGAGATGCCATGAGCGCATTTATCTACGACGGGTTGAGAACCCCCTTCGGCCGACACGCCGGCGCACTGGCCAAAGTCCGCCCGGATGACTTGCTCGCCAGCGTCATCAAGGCATTGATTGAACGCAATGCGTTTGCCGTTGAGGCCTATGAGGATGTTATTGCAGGCTGTACCAACCAGGCCGGCGAAGACGCCCGTAACCTGGCCCGCCACGCCGGACTGCTGGCCGGCCTGCCCGTTGAGACTGGCGGCCTGACCGTCAACCGCCTGTGCGGCTCCGGCCTGGCAGCCATCATTGACGCTTCCCGCGCTGTCCGCTGTGGCGAGGGTGAACTGTTTGTGGCCGGCGGTGCTGAGAGCATGAGCCGCGCACCGTTCGTGATGGCCAAGAGCGAAAGTCCGTTCAGCCGTGATTTCCGCGCCTTCGACAGCACCATCGGTGCACGCTTTCCCAACCCCCGCATTGAAGGGGAGTTCGGCAAGGACACCATGCCTGAAACCGCCGACAACATTGCCCGGGAACTGAACCTGAGCCGTGATGCCGTGGACACCTTCGCCGCCCAGAGCCAGGCCCGTTACGATGCTGCCCTGAAAGATGGCTTCTATAAGGAAGAGATACTGGCGATTGATGTCCCCCAGGGCCGCAAGAAACCACCGGTCAGTGTCAGCAATGATGAACATCCGCGCCCCCAGTCCACAGTCGAGGCGCTGGCTGGCCTGCGCCCGCTGTTTGAAGACGGCGTGGTTACCGCGGGTAACGCTTCCGGCATCAATGACGGTGCCGCTGCGCTGATCGTCGGCTCCCGTGAGGCAGGCGAGCGCGCAGGTATTCGCCCCCGCGCCCGCATCGTATCTGCTGCCATTGCCGGGGTGCCTCCCCGGGTGATGGGTTACGGCCCCGTACCGGCCAGCGAAAAAGCCCTCGCCCGCGCAGGCCTCGGCATCAACGATATGGACGTGATCGAGATCAACGAGGCGTTCGCCGCCCAGGTTCTCGGCTGCACCACCAAACTGGGCATAGACCCGACCGATTCCCGGCTGAACCCCAACGGTGGCGCCATTGCTGTTGGCCACCCCCTGGGAGCATCCGGCGCACGGATCGCACTGACCGCCACCCGCCAGCTTGAGCGCAGCGGTGGCCGTTACGCATTGATCAGTATGTGCATTGGCGTGGGCCAGGGCATTGCTGCTGTGATTGAACGAGCAACCGACTAATTTTCCGAGGAGAGACACCATGGTTTCCACACCCTGGGATGACCTGCTGCAATTCGACAAGCAACTGGATGAAACCGAGCGTCAGGTTCGTGACAGCATCCGTTCCTTCTGCGACCAGCGCCTGATGCCCGGCATCACCGACGCGAACCGCAACGAGAAGTTCGACCGCTCTATCTTCACCGACATGGGCGAGCTCGGCATGCTCGGCGCCACCCTGCCGGAAGAATACGGTGGCCCGGGCCTGAACCACGTGTGCTATGGCCTGATCGCCCGCGAAGTGGAACGGGTGGACTCTGCTTACCGCTCAGCACTGAGTGTCCAGTCGTCCCTGGTGATTCACCCGATTCACGCCTTCGGCCAGGAAGCCCTGAAAAAACGCATCCTGCCGCAACTGGCATCCGGTGAAAAAGTGGGCTGCTTCGGCCTGACCGAGCCTAACCACGGGTCTGACCCGGGCAATATGGAAACCCGCGCCAGGAAAATCGACGGTGGCTATCTGGTCAGCGGCTCCAAGACCTGGATCACCAACTCCCCCATTGCCGACGTTTGCGTGGTCTGGGCCAAGCTGGATGGCAAGATCACCGGCTTCGTCATTGAACGTGAAGGTGCCAAAGGTCTGGACACGCCGAAGATTGAAGGCAAATTTTCCCTGCGGGCTTCCGAGACCGGTTCCATTTTTATGGACGAGGTTTTTGTCCCGGACGAGAACAAGCTGGACGTGGACGGCCTGAAAGGTCCGTTCAGTTGCCTGAACAAGGCCCGCTTCGGCATCAGCTGGGGTTCCCTCGGCGCCGCCGAGTTCTGCTGGCACGCAGCCCTCAGTTACACCCTTGAGCGCAAGCAGTTTGGCAAGCCGCTGGCGGCCAACCAGCTGATACAGAAAAAGCTGGCGGATATGCAGACTGAAATCACCCTGGGCCTTCAGGGCGCCCTGCAACTGGGCCGCATGATGGACGCCGGCAACTACTCCACGGACGCCATCTCCATGCTCAAGCGCAACAACTGCGGCAAGGCACTGGATATTGCCCGGGTTGCCCGTGACATGCACGGTGGTAACGGTATCTCTGACGAATACCATGTAATTCGTCACGTGATGAATCTTGAAGCGGTGAATACCTACGAAGGTACTCACGATGTCCACGCTCTGATCCTGGGCCGTGGTCAGACCGGAATTCAGGCCTTCAGCTGATTCCACTGCACTGTCGTCGAGAGCGGCGTCAAGAGTGACATCGAGAGCATAAAAAAAGCAGGGCCCCGGCTCTGCTTTTTTGTGCTCTGAAAAAGGCCCCGGAGCGGGGGAACACTCCGGGGCAATGCAATCAGAAGCTCAGCTTCGCGGAGGCCATGACCTGTTCGTACTGCTCACTGCTGCCGGTGGCAATGTCTCCGAACTCCCAGTAGGCGTATTCCAGCCCCAGTGTCAGGTTCTTGTGGGCGGACCACAGAATGTTGGCGTGCACCGAAGTTGATGAGTCGAAATAACTGAGGGTGCCTGCAGGTGAGGCCGCCAGGTCATCGACGATTTCAGTGTGGGAGACCGTCAGGCTGCTGCGCCAGGAAGGCGACCAGAAGTGACGATAGGCTGCCGTGGCGCCATAGCTCTTGAGCGGCTCCACATCACCCTGGGCAAGCGCACCGAGGTCCACATCAGGATAGGTCAGCAAACCCATGTAACGGCCAAGTACGCCATAGCTGTATTGCAGACGCAGGTCGTCGCGGCCAACCGTGGGGATGCGGGCGCTCAGCGATACCGCACCATCGGTTCGGGTTTCATCCGCGGCATCATCCTCCAGGTTACGCACCAGCCCGGCAATGGAATAGAAGCCATAGTTGCCGCGAATCTGGTAGCGCATGGCAAGGTCCGGATAGGACTGGTCGTCATAGGAATTACCGTAGTAGCCGTCCTCGGGGTTCTCGAGCGAAACCATCAGCTTCCCGCCCGGCATGGCCATGTTATAGCGAAGCTGGGGCTGGGTGGCGTAGATAAAGGCGGCCTGCTTGCCCTGATCGAGAATCTCCGGCATGGCGGCCAGATCGGTAAACGTGGTGTAGGTCTGGCCGAAGTCCCAGTTGTTCCAGGAGCCATAGGCCTGCCGCAGACGTGGAGAATAGCTGTTGGATACGATTTCGTTACCGGTTTCGTTCAGGCCGTCGTTCAGGTCCTGGTTAAAGTCCATTTCCACATAGGTGGTGAGGGTATGACCTACAACGTCCTCGGTTTTGGTGCCAATACTGATGCGTGATTCCCGGGCTGAGAAACCGGTCTTCCAGTCGCTTTCATCAGACACCGCGGCGCTCGCAAAGGTTCGCGGTAAACCAACACTGTAACTGTTCAGACTGCCGTTCCCGTTCGAGCCGAAGATCGCATCGGCCTTGATGAAGCCACCAAAGGAAATGGTGGTGCCACCAATTTTGATCCCGTCACCGTCACGCAGCAGGTAGCTGTTGTCATCTTCCAGTTCCGGGGCGGTGGAAATGGCACTTTCCAGCTTGCTTTCCAGCAACTGGACGCGCTCTTGCAGCGCCTCGAGTTCGGTGCTTTCCGCATTTTGCGCAAGCACGCTGGCGGAACCGAATGTAAGCAGCGGCAGCCCTGCAAGGGCGACGGCTCGGGCGAGTGGACGTACAGGGAAGCTCGTTGTTGTTTTCATTTCAAACCTCTTGACGGAGTTGATTTCATGTCTTTGTTATTGGGAATTCCGGCGCCGGCACTGAGGCTCGCCAAATCAATCACGCTGTTTCGCTCTGCGGTATTTATTGATTTATAGATTTCGCATAGCAGTACCAGCTTCCGTGTTTTCGAATATAGACGATCTTTTTTGCATCAACAAGGATGCAGAACCAAATTCTGATGAAATGCGTAATTACTCTGTGTTTTCTTGTTTCATTATCATTGACAGGCCAGCAACCGATGAAAGATCATTGAGTAATTCTGCTATGCGGTATATATTTTCGCTGTAATGCATTAACGAGGTTTATCCGATGAACATGAACTACACCGCCGAGGAGCTTGCCTTCCGTGATGAGGTAAGAGCGTTCCTGGATGAGAAACTACCGGCGGACATTGCCGCTAAAGTGAAGGGGTTCCGCCGCCTGTCGAAAGAGGACCACCAGCGGTGGCAGAAAATCCTCAGCGAACAGGGCTGGTACGCTACCCACTGGCCGGAAGAGTACGGCGGTGTTAAATGGACTCCGGTGCAGAAACACATCTGGGACGAAGAGTCCTGCCGTTACGGCGTGCCCCGTTCCATCCCGTTCGGGGTGAACATGGTGGCACCGGTGATCATCAAATTCGGTAGCGAAGAGCAGAAACAGAAATACCTGCCGCGCATTCTCAGTGGTGAGGACTGGTGGTGCCAGGGCTACTCCGAGCCCGGCGCCGGCTCTGACCTGGCCTCTCTGAAAACCCGTGCCGTGCGTGAAGGCGACCATTACATCGTCAACGGCCAGAAGACCTGGACCACCCTGGGCCAGCACGCCAACATGATCTTCTGCCTGGTGCGCACCAACACTGAGGTGAAGAATCAGGAAGGCATCTCGTTCCTGTTGATTGACATGAACACGCCGGGGATCACCGTACGTCCGATCATCACCCTGGATGGCGAGCACGAAGTCAACGAGGTGTTCTTTGAGGATGTAAAGGTGCCGGTGGAAAACCTGGTCGGCGAAGAAGACAAGGGCTGGACCTACGCCAAGTTCCTGCTTACCTACGAGCGCACCGGCCTGGCGGGCATTGGCATGTCCAAGGCGGCCCTGTCTCACCTCAAGCAACTGGCCGCTCGCCGGCTGAAAAACGGCAGGCCGCTGATTGAGGATCCGTCCTTCAGCCAGCGCATCGCCAGGGTGGAAATTGATCTGACCGCTGCTGCTATCAGCAACCTGCGCATTATCGCCTCGGTTGAAGGTGGTGGCGTACCCGGCGCAGAAAGCTCCATGTTGAAGGTTAAAGGCACCGAGATTCGCCAGTCCATCAACGATCTGGCACGCCGGGCCATTGGCCCCTACGCCCTGCCATTTGTGGAAGAAGAAATGAGCATGGATTACGCCGGCGAGTTCCTGTCCGACAAGGACGCCGCGCCACTGTCGGCCCAGTATTTCAACAACCGCAAGCTGTCGATTTTCGGCGGATCCAACGAGATCCAGAAAAACATCGTGTCGAAAATGATTCTCGGGCTTTAAGGAGGCGACCATGGATTTCCAACTCAACGAAGAGCAGCAGATGCTGCAGGACACCGTGGCCCGCCTGGTGCGCGGTGAATACAGTTTTGAAAATCGCCTGGCCTTCAGCGAATCCGATCTGGGCTTCAGCGCCGATATCTGGAAGCTGCTCAGCGACCTGGGCCTGAGAGCAGTACC
>CAZFPG010000091.1:0-10657 GCA_964521055.1 uncultured Marinobacter sp. | reverse complement strand
CCCATGACGTACGCTCACCGCTGGTATCCCAACTGGCACTGATCGAACAACTGAAACGAAACCAGGGCCAGGTGGAACCGGAACAGCTTGATCAGCTTGGCAGGCTGGCAAGACGGAGCTATCACCTGGCGGAGGAGTTCGTGCAACTGGCCAGGGCCGAACAGCTGACCGAAACCCGCTTCTACGAATGCGAGTTCCTGGCCATTGTGGAAAACGCCAGAGACAGCGTTAGCGAACAGGCCGCAGAGAAAGGCATACAGTTGATACTGCAGGGAGCCGAAGACTTGTGGTTAAAGGGCAATGCGGAGTTGCTGGAACGGGCGGTGATCAACCTGCTGACCAACGCGGTGCAATACAGTCCTCCCCGATCCACCGTCAATATCCAGGTGTTCCAGGCCGGCCACCAGGCATGCCTGACGGTCAGTGACGAAGGGGAAGGTATTGCGCCGGAAGAGCTCCCCCACCTGTTCGACCGGTATCGGCGCCAGAAGAGCAGCGAGCTTTCCCGCAACCATGGCACCGGCCTCGGGCTTTCATTCGTCAACGTGGTGGTGGAGAAGCATCGCGGGGATATTCACGTTCATTCCCGCCTCGGGGAAGGCTCGGCCTTCACCCTCAAACTGCCGGTAACCCATCATCTCGGGTAACCACAAAGCCGGGTACTACGGCTCTGCTCAGATCGTCTTACTGACCTGCTCTGACGGCGCACTGACCAGGCCGTCCACGTCTTCCACCTGAATAGTGAAATACCAGGTGCCGTTACCCAGGTTATCAATGGTGTAGTTCATGGTAGAGGCATCATCGATACGAACAGCCTCGGAGAGCTCTTCCGGGTTCTGGCCGTAGCTGATCACGTAACCAGACAGTTCGCCCATCTTGATCCCTTCCCCGTTAGCCCGGGTTGCAGGTGCGTTCCAGCTCAGCGACGCCGATGCAACGCTGCCGGAACTACTGCTGGAGGAGTCACCCCCACCACAGCCTGTGAGCACAACTCCCATCAAAAACGCGGCTATCCATGCCTTTGACATTTTAATGACGCGCTTCATGTGTTTTCAGCACCAATTTATTGTCGATGTGTGAAATTGTATAAAACGGCGGCGAGTATCGATGTGAAGAACGTCATTACGCCAGTTAAAAAATTGTCAATTTTTCGACAGTTAATCGTAATTAACTAAAGGAAGGTACTGATAACTGGGCAATTTTTTGCCCAGAACCAGCGAGTGAGGAGGAAAATGCAATACGAAAGTATGAGGACTTAATAAAAATGCGTGGGAGAGGGTTTGCACCGGGCGGCAGGATATGTTTTTCCAAACAAGGGGCAGGTTTTAGTCATCAAAAAGCCCCGCGCCCTGGCCGATTAGAAGAGCCAGGCCATCCACCGCTTCGGATCGCCGGCAGGGCGGAAACATCCGGGTTGTATAGATAGATCCACGCTGGCCCGAAAGGCGTCTCAAGCTGACGACGGTCATACTCCCCAGACCTGGGTGCCTGCGGGTTATGGCCCTCAAGCTTATCCAGCCGGGCAAACAGCTCATTGGTGACGTCGTAGACTTCAACATCGATGCCCTGGCTGGGGCGTAGCTTGGCACCGGGAAAAGGCCCGATGTCATAGAGGGTGATCTGGTTCAACCTGCAGCGCCCGACGAAGTGGGCTGTGGCCAGAAAATGGTGGTTTGAATGGCCTTGCTTGAGGGTGCCATACACACCTACACGATTGAGACCTTTATTCCGGTCAGCTTTGTCAGTGCCAGAGTGGAGATCCATGTGCATTGCTCTAACCTGTTGAACTCGGCCCGAAGTGGACTTACCTAATTGTCCTCATACTCACGCACCAACTTCTGAAGAAAATACACCCCTGCAGAACTCAGGAAACAGCGACCGGCGCCGGCGCGAAACATCAGATTGCGTTTATCCAGGTAATCCAGGGCTTCCGGCACTCCTTTTTCAAACCGTGCCGCCCTGAGAATCTCCTGATATTCCTCATCGCTCGCCAAAGCCAAAAGGTCTTGCTCATTCAACCCGGCATCCGGGCGGCCAAGGTATTCCAGATCCCGACCGCTACGTGCGAAATAACGCCCGATCAGCAGCAATATTACCTGCACCCGGAAGGCGTTTTCGTCGTGTTCTTCATTCTCGTCGTCACTGCTTTCCTTGAGAAAGAAAAACGTGCCGGTTTCGTTAAACACCAGTTCGCTGCCCAGGTGCTCGTAGAAAGTCCGGAAATGGGACAGATGGTTGTAAAGCAGATTGTATAAAGGATTGGCGCGCAGCTCGGAGCGGTTGCTGTCCCACACATCGCGCACGATAACCCGGCCAGCCTGGAATTCCCGGTAAATCGCGGCGCTTTGGGCCGGGAGAATCTGCTCGAAGCTGCTGGAAGTTTGGGAACTATCCACAGATGCGGAAGTATCCATCGCGTCGGAGAAATCAGGCATGGTGTCGCTCTTCTTCATTGACCAGGGCATTGGTTTCCAGACGGCGCTTGCGGTAGACAAACTGCTTGCCGCCCGGTGACTGATCCAGGATGCGGAAACGGTTGGTGGTAACCACTTGCATGCCTTCCGGTGGTGAACTTACCAGCCGGTTCAGGGCCGCCAGCAAATCCGGAAAGCGGTAACCGGGGATAAAGCCATCCAGACGACCGTGCAGTTCCCTCACCAGATCGGTGGTGGGACGGAGCTCCAGGGTTTCCAGCCATTGATAGAGCTGGTTAATACGCTGAACATCAATCCGGGTGTGGCGGCCGCTACCATCGACCTCCTGGAGAACCGGCACCTCGGTTTTGCGGCGAAGATCGCTAAGACGCAGGTCCAGTTCGCTGAACAGTAATTGGTAGTAGCTGGAAGAATTCCCGAAGGCATAGTGTTTTGGGCGCTGCTGAGCCCGCAGACCCACCAGGAAGCCGGTGCTACGGGCAAAATTCCCGCCTTCGAGCCATTTTCGTTTGAGGCTGAGGGTCTCGGTTTCGCTCTTAAGGTCCCGCAGTTTGCCGTAGAAATGCTCCATGGCATTGTACTGGACCATGCCCTGGCGCGTCTTGCGCAGGAAATGTTCCACCTCCTGAGCCACCGATTGAATCGGTTTATACAGCGCGTTGAGGCTGAGGGAAGAACGGAACAACTGGTCTGCCAAGCTTTGGTCACCTTGGTTTTCCAGCAGTCTGACCATCGCTTCCAGGGTCTCGAACAGGTTGGAGCCATCGGGTAGCCGCGTGTCGGGATTCAGGAACACCAGGGTCGGCTTGATGTGGCGCTCATAGAGCGTGACGATCTGCTCAAATAGGTTCTGACGGAACTCCAGGTATCTCTCCGGGGCCCGGCTGGCGTCGCCGGAAAGATCCGCAAGCTGCGCACTGATGGTCTGCATGCGCAGCACATTCTGGCGCAGCATGCCGATGAGTTGGCTGACCCGCTCGTTCAGGTCATCCCGAAGCTCGGTGTAGTCTGGGTCCGCGTCGCTGAAGCTGCTGGTTTCCAGCCGATTGCGCACGTCCCGCAGGGTAATCAGATGGCCCCGCAGGCGGGCATCGGTCAGTTCCTGGTATAGCGACGCATTGCAGGCCCGCATCAGATTGATCAGGGCATCCTGGAACACCAGGCGCCGCTCGCCCTCGGCCTTGATGATGTCGATCACCAGGCCGCTGCGGAACAGATTGTCGGTATTCAACGCCAGACGCACCCGGTCGCGATCCGCCTTGCCAAGGGCGCCGGTGTAGTCCATCACCTCGGCCACCAGATCACTCTCGCGGATATACCTGGCTTCGTTCCGGTCCATCCGCTCAATCATCCGGAACAGAATCTTCGGGTGCTCAAACAGCAGCCGGGTGGTGTCCAGAGTGCTGAAGCGTTTACTCATCCGCCGGCTCCAGCAGGCTGTTCTGGGTCTGATCAGTCCACTGGCCCAGAGATTCGCCGTTGGTAAAACCCTCAGCCCCGCCCCAGAACACCAGGGTACGCTGGGGACTGTAGGGCCGTGACGTTCGCATCTGCCCTACTTCCAGATGCCGGCCGATCAAGTAAATTACTTCCGCGCTGGCACTGTGGGTGGCGGCGGAGAACAGATTGAAGCCCTGCTTGCGCAGCCGTTCCAGCAGCGAAGGCATCTGGCTGATGTCCACGCTGGCCAGCTCGTCCAGCACCATGGGGAACGACAGCTGCACGCCCGGATAAAGCACCCGTTTCAGCAACCGGTACACCAGTTCCAGATTGATCAGTGCCGTGGTGGAAGTGGACTGGCCCTTTTTGTCCAGGTTGGCGGCATTTTCCTTACGGGTTCGGTAGGAAATGCCGGTGATCACCTTGTCCATGGTTAGGCGTTTGCTACCGCCCTCCCCGAAAAAGTCCGCCACGAACACCCGCAAACGGTCATAGAATGCGTCGGACTGCAGCTGGTTGCCATACGGGTCGATGTTGTTGGCTTCTTCCACCAGATTGCGGAATTTCGGATCGGTGTGGATATCTACGCGGATTTCCACCAGATCGTTGATGCGCACACCGTCCAGTTCCCGGTTGAGTTGCGCTTCAAAACGGGCAATGTGCTCGTGGTTCGATTTCAGGGCCTGCCGATAGCTCGCCACAGTTTCGTTATGGATACCAACCTGCTGTTCCAGCACATTCCAGCGCTCGGCCATGCCGGCAAACAAGTCCGACAGGCCTTTGAACGTTTCCCGGATAACCGATGACGACGGGCTGTCTTTCTGCAGCTCGCCCTCAGCATCCTCATGAACGCCCACATAAACGAACTGGCGCAGGTGATCGAGGATGCTTCGGCGGCGCTCTTCCAGATCGTCCAACTGGGCTTGCAGGTCATCAAAGGCGGCAACGGAAACCTGTTCAATGCCCAGTGGCTGTTCGGCTTCCACGGCTCTCAAATGCGGGAATCGATGCTCGACGGTTCCGACGCTACGGCTGAGACCTGCCAGCTCCCGCTCCCTTTCTTCGATGCGCTCTTTCTCGGCCCGGGCTTTAGCGGCTTTTTTCTGCACGGCATCCTGCTTTTCCTGCTCCAGCCGGGCCTGTTCTTCCAACTTGGCCAGTTGTTCCTCCGCCGCCTGCTTTTCCTCGGTGGCATCCCCCAGTGTGGTGGCCGCAGCCGGGTAACGGCTCAAGGTATCCAGATCCTTTTCGATGGCGCGGATCTCTTTTTCCGTGCGCTCTATCAACCGTGGCCGGTCATGTTCCTGGTTGGCGGTGTCCGCCAGCTCGGAACGCTCCTTTTCCAAGCCGTGAAGCTCGTCCTCAATATGCCGGCGCTGCTCTGAAAAGTTAGTTTGACGGGCCGCTTGGGCCTGGTATTCGATGTCGAACCAGTCAAAACCTTGATCACTGGGCACGAACAACCGGGCAAAAGCTTCGATGACCGCCTTGCTGCCGGCATCCAGATCCTGGCCCGGGCTGGCCATGACCAACCGCGGGTCCACGGCCCGCAACGGTGCAGCGGTGGCTTCATCCAGCTGGTTCTGCAACTGCCACTGCTGCTTGCTCTCCCTGTCGTTCAGGGATTCAAGCTTGCGCTCCAGCTCCTGCTTCTTTTTCTGGATCTGCTCCAGCCGGATTTCCGCCTGGGCGGCACTCTTGAGGGCGGCCAGATGCACTTTCTTGCTATCGAGTTCCTCTTTCTGGATATCCTCGATTTCCTGCAAGGTATTGTCACCATACTGGGACACCAGCAGTTCGCCATCTTTCTGGCTCTGCTCTGCCCTCTTTATTCGCTGGTCAGCGGACTTTATAAGCTGCTTCAGACCATGGTCTTCTTGGTCCAGTTTTCTCAAGGTCTGCTGCACATGGCGCAGCGTCTCGTTCTGTTCATTGAACGCCTCAACTGCGGCTTTACGTCTGAAACCAATGTCCTGCAAGGCATTGGAGACGCCATCCCGAAAAGCGGCGAAATCGTGCTGACTGCGAAGCAGGGTCTGGTAGGCCTGGTAATCTCGATACAGCTTTTCAAACCGGGGCCGCTCTTTTTCGATCCGGGTTAGCTGGGTTTGTTGTTGCTTTAGCTGGTCGTGCCGATTGAGGAAGTCGTCGATGTTGAAATCGAATGCATCGTCGGCAAACTTCTTGTCCGCCTCGATGATGCTGGCCACCGCATTGGCCATGGCCTGATCGTCTGCCTTCATTTCAAACAACAGCAGGATCAGCGTGCGCAGGGACTGCACCCGGCGCTCATCGGATTCACCCAGGGGCAGCACGGAATAACGCACGGCATCGGCGTTCATCAATTCGCTGCTGTACAGCATCTGTTTGAGTTTGGCCGGGTCGTTCACCAGTCGGGTATCTTTGGAGAGCCTTTTCAGGGCTTCGGACAAACGGCTGAACGACAACTCGGGCACGGCCTGGCCAATGCCGTCCTCACCATCCCCATTCCAGAACAGGGGCCGCAGTTGGTCATAGCCCACCGGCACAAACGCGCGGCCATAGCTGAGCTGACTGGCACTGTCCCGGTACAGAATCTGGCAATGCACCCCGGCCGGATTCTCAGCTTCCATAATCAGAAAGCTGAACTGGCTCGGAAAGTAATGCTGATAGCTCTCCTCGTTGCTGTAAAAGCTGCCGGCACTGGCATTGCGAAACGCGAATTTCTTGCGGCTGTTCTTGAAGTTGTTTTCCGGCAGCAAAAACAGGCGCAGCGAATTCAGCAGGCTGGACTTGCCCAGGTTGCCGGGGCCCAGGATCAGGCCGTGGTTGTCCACCGGAATTTCCACGTAACAGAAGCCGGCGGAATCCACCAACACCAGACGGCGGATACCAAAGTTGAAATTACCTGGGCCCCCCTGGGAGTCACTCATCCAGAATCATCTCCTGTTCCATGAATTTGCCGGTGGCCCGAAACGCCTCGGCCAGGGGCATAAATCCCAGCCTCTCAGCGAGCAAAAGTGCTTTTGTGAAGCGTTCAGTGCTGTCCGGTATCTTGCGGAACCGCGCACGCCACGGTTGCCAGTCACTTGGCTGCAGAAACGTGGCTTTGTCACCGAGAGAGGCTGCCATCGTCGAGAACATTTGCAGACCACCGGCATCATAATCGAATGCACAGAATACTTCTTCATAGCCCTTCAACCAGTCCAGAATCGCGCACCGGGCAATACGGTTTCCACCACCCAACACCACATCACATTCCGCCAGATCCAAAGGCTTGCCCAGAGTCTCACTGGTAAAGTTCAGCATCTGTGGATACTGATAGAAATTGCGCTCATTCTCCACTACCAGTACCGCGCGGGCCGGGTGAAAACCGATATCGACAAAATCGCTTTCGATAACCACCACATCCGGCCGACCGGATACCAGCCCCTGATGGTAAACCAGTAGAAAACTTACCTCAGTACCATGGCGATGAGAGTTGCCTTTTTTCGCGGCGTCTATCCGGCTCAACGGAGCCTCCGCGATGTCCTGCAACGCCGCGAAAGCGGCTTCATCCAGCACCGTGACCAACCACCGGTTGGACTGGACCTTCTCCGTGGCGAACATGTCCCTGTGGCGGCCGCGAAACTGATCCGGAAGCTTTTTCAGGAAAGCTTCGTAGTTTATAGGGTGACCTTGGAGAATTTTCTGCAGGTAGTCTTTCAAGATCCCTCCATTGCTTACTAGCCCTCTCTGGCAAGCATGTTCATGATCAGGCGGATCATGGTGTCTTTGTTTGCAGGGTCGGATTCGGCGACTAAAAGGGTCAGCGCCGCCAGGCCTACATCATTAATCACCGGCTCCCCGCTGGAGTTAAACAACCGACTGTTACGGTGGAGAAAGTCCACAAACAAAAAGGCGGCGCTACGTTTGTTTCCATCGGAGAACGGATGGTTCTTGATCACAAAGTACAATAAATGTGCGGCCTTTGCCTCCACACTGGGGTAGGCGGGTTCGCCGAAGACCGACTGGTCCAGGTTGCCCAGCAGTGAATCCAAGCCATCACTCCGATCACGAGCGAACAGCTCGGTGGCTTCTCCCCGGCCCATCAACTCGCGCTTCAAACCATCCAGGCCTTCGCGAGCCTCCTTCACGGACGGCAACGTACCACCTGCCTGCGCCTTCGGATCGGTGAGCAGTCCTTCATCGTAACGCTGCAGAAGGAGGAAGGTCTGGGCGTAGCGGCTGACGATGTCCACCAGGCCCCGGCCACTGTCTGTATCCAGCGCTGGGCTTTGGGCGGCCCTACGCACCAGCGTTAAAGCCGCTTCCAGTTCCTGGGCGTTTTCTTCGAAGCGCTGACGGTTGAGGGTCCAGCCCTGGGTGAGGTGCTCGCGCAGAATGCGGGTCGCCCACTGTCGAAAGCTGGTCGCTCTTCTGGAGTTAACGCGATAACCCACCGAAATAATGGCATCCAGATTATACTGTTTGATTCGGCGGGTAACCTGACGCCGGCCTTCCTGACGAACTACCGAGGATTCCTCGGTAGTTACCGACTCGTCCAGCTCCCCCTCCTTATAGATATTCTTCAGATGCAGACCGATGTTATCTATGGATGTGTCAAAAGCTTCCGCCATTTGTCTCTGACTCAGCCAGACAGTCTCCTGATCAGCATCCAGACGCACCTCGACCGCCTGATCGGCGTTTTCATAAATGACGATCGGGGTGCTGTTTTCTCCACTCATGTTATTTATCCATCCTTGAAGGTGTTCAATAGAAGTCCCAACACCAAATCATTTCAGCTTGGGATCATGATGCATTCTAAGCCTCTCTGCCGTGTAGCCCTGATATGGACTTCGAAAACCGGGGCATCATTCGGAGCAATGGGAAAGCAGAGAATAAAAGTATTGAGCGTATCGAGTCCTCTAAACTAGGCTACCAGCACCCTGCTCCTTCATCGCCAGAATATCCCTAGGCACCACTCCCAAATCACTCCACTTTTCCGGGTGACAGGTAAACAGCAATATCTGGTGGCGGTTGGCGGCGTCGAACAGGATGCGTTTCATGTCGTCCAGGCGGTCTGTGTCGCTGTGCACCAGGGTGTCGTCCAGTATCACCAGTGTGGGCCTGCCGGCTTCGCGCAGCAGGTCTGCGTAGGCCAGGCGGCTGATCAGGCCCATCTGTTCGCGGGCGCCGAAGCTCAGCTCGGCAATCTGCCCCAGCTCGGTTCCCCGGGTGAACGTGCCCGGGCGCAGGTGTTCGTCCACTTCCAGGGTGGCTTGCGGAAACAGTAGTGACAGGTAGTGGTCCAGGTGTTTCTGCAGGGGTGCCTGCAGGCGGCGGGTCAGGGCCTGCCGTTTTTCGGCCAGCAGGGTAAGCAGCAGGTCCAGCGCCCGGGCGCGGCGATCCAGTTCCTGGTAGCGCCGGTTGCACTGTTCAAGGTCGGCGACTTTTTCGTTGAGTTGTTCCTCCAGGCCTTCGGCGCCCCAGGCCTCCAGCCTTACCTGTATATCCCTGAGCTCCCGTTGCCGCTCTTCCTGGGTCTGGCGCAGGTTGCTGATGCTGCGCTGGTAGCGTTCGATGTCCTGCTTGAGGATGGCCGGATGGGCCTGCTTTATTTCCTGCTCGCGGGCTTGCAGGCTGGCCTCCAGCCGGCCCCGTTCTTCTTCGATTTCAGCCAGCTCTGTTGAGAGGCCCTTGAGCTGTTTCTGCCGCTCCGGATTCTGCGCTTCATCCTGCAGCTGCTGCCACTCGACCCTGGCATTATCGCGGGCCTGGCGGCGGGTCAGGAGCTCGGTCTGGTGCTTCCGTTCCTCGGTTTCTGCTTCTGCCAGCCGTGTTTCAGCTTTGGTGCGTGCAGCTTCTGCTGAGGCCACATCGGTTGCCTGGCCCTGCTGGTCTGCTTCCGGGGCCGGGCTGTTCTGCAATTCGGTTTTTGCGTTCTGCAGTTGGGATTGGGTTTCTTTCTGGTCCGCCAGCAGCTGCTCCATTCCCACCGGCGCAACAGACTTGAGCAGTTCACGGGTATGCCGCAGCGTCCGCTCTGCGGCCTCACAGGCTGTCAGGCGATGTTCTGCCTGCCCGGTGGAATCCACGTCCAGGATTTTCATCTGCTCGGCCAGGCTCTGCTCAAGGGTGGAGAGCTTGCGTCGGGTACTGGCCAGGTCTTCGCCACCGGGGGTGATTCCCAGGGTGCCGACACCCGGTACCACCAGGCTGGTTTCCTCGAGCAGTTGTTTCTCGCCCTGCCCCTCCAGGGGTTCGTCATTCAGTGCCAGTCTCGCGTTCGGCTCCAACTGCCAGGTTAATCGGGTTGCAATGGTCTGGGAGCGGATGGTCTCTTCTTTCAGCTGATGCTCTGTCGCTTTCAGGGCTTTTACTGCCTGGGCATCAATCTGGTTCTGCCGGGCCTGTTCCCTGGCCTGGTCGAGCTCCTGCTGGTACTGACGGGCTTTTTCCAGGTTCTGGGTCAGCGTCTGGTTCTGTTGTTCCAGGCGATGAATTTCCCGCTCAAGCCGGGAACGGGTTTCGTGAAGGCGTGCCTGGTGGACCTGCCTGGTGGCGGCATCATAGGCGGCCTTTGCGTCCTGAACGCTGTTCGTGATGGACGGGGTGCGCGCCTCGGCCTGCTCCAGCTCCCGCTGCGCTTTGTCCAGTTCCGCTTTGCGGACATCCAGCTTCCTGTTCAGGCTTTCCAGCTGTTCTTGGTTCTGCCGCAGCAGTTGCTGTCTGCTCTGCAGGTGGTTGCTGATCTCTTTTTCCTGGGCCTGCTGTTGCTCCAGTTTTTCTACCTGCCGGTAGCGTTCCTTGGCCTGCTCAAG
>CAZFPG010000090.1:0-10688 GCA_964521055.1 uncultured Marinobacter sp. | reverse complement strand
CTATACTGAAAATGCTGTGAAAATACAGCGGTATTTTGTGAATGCGCTCCAACGTCCTGCCGCAGTGCTCTTCGTTGCCCCTTTACTCAGTACTTTCTGGATTTTTACAGCATCGGTAATCTTACCGGGTCATCCCACCGGATAGCCGCACAAGAGCGCCGACGGTCCCGTGAGGGCAAAAATCTCGGAAATACAGGAAAGATCAATGTCAGATGATACAAAAACAGGCCACGTAAAGTGGTTCAACGAGTCCAAGGGTTTTGGTTTCATCGCCCAGGACGGTGGCAGTGACGTATTCGTTCACTATAGTGCAATCAACGCGAGCGGATTCCGCACCCTGACCGAAGGTCAGCAGGTGCAGTTTACCGTTACACAGGGACCGAAAGGCCCCCAGGCGGAAAACGTAACCCCGGTCTGAGGTTTACGCGACCCCGCCCTATGCCCCTCACGGGCACAGGGAATATGTGAAAGCCGGCTGCTGCCGGCTTTTTTCGTGTCAGACTCCTGCCTCGGCAGTCTCGTCCTCGCTGGCCCGATGCAGACGACCTTCACCTGCCACCTGGGAAACCGCCGAGAACAGAGCCTGGAGCGTTGCCGAGGTGGTATCTTCCGCCAGTGCCGCCGCGCTGCAATGCCGGCCGTTCACCGTGACGCGGATACAGGCCAGCGCATTGGCATTGGTACCCTCCCCGAGCGCGAACTCATCGTAGGCCTCCACCGCCAGCGACAGGCCAAATTCTGACTCCAGCGCCGCTGAAACCGCTTCCACGGCACCGAGACCATGCCCCTTCAGGGTAACGGGGTTGTCCCCCGCACCAATGCTGACAGTAGCCGTAACACCCTCGTCATCACGGTGCAGATCGTAGGACCTCAGTTGCCAGGCCCCGACCACCCTCAGGTAACGGTCTTCAAACAGCCGATGAATGGTCAGCGAATCAATCTCCCCGCCATTGGTTTCCGCCTCGCGCTGCACCAGTTTGCTGAATTCAATCTGCAACCAGCGTGGCAGGCTGATGTTGTAGTCCCGCTCGAGCACGTAGGCGACGCCACCCTTGCCGGACTGGCTGTTGATACGGACAACCTCTTCGTAGCGACGCCCAAGGTCTCTCGGGTCGATCGGCAGATAGGCCACGTGCCAGCTGTCGCCATCCTTTCGTTTGGCAAGACACTTGCGGATGGCGTCCTGGTGGCTGCCGGAGAATGCCGTGAACACAAGTTCGCCGGCATAGGGGTGCCGCGGATGGGTGGAAATTTCGGTACAGGCTTCCACCACATCGGTAATCTCGGCCATGCCGGACAGGTCTACCGTGGGGTCGACGCCCTGGGAGTACAGGTTCATGGCCATGGTCACCAGGTCCATATTGCCCGTGCGCTCACCATTGCCCATCAGCGTGCCTTCCACCCGGTCAGCCCCGGCCATTACCGCCAGTTCCGCTGCCGCAACGCCACAACCGCGGTCATTGTGGGTATGAACACTGATACTGATGTGCTCACGGTAACGAACATGGTCACAGATCCACTCGATCTGGTCGGCAAACACATTGGGTGTGGCCATTTCCACGGTGGCCGGCAGGTTGATCACCACCGGCTGGCCCAGGTCCGGGCGCCAGACATCGTTTACCGCGTCAATCACTTCCGCGGCGTAGTCCAGTTCCGTGCCGGTAAAGCTCTCCGGTGAGTACTGGAAGGTCCACTCGGTATCCGGGTATTTCTCGGCGTTGGCCTTGACGACGCGGGCACCATTGACGGCGATATCCCGGACCCCCGCACGATCCATGCCGAACACCTGTTCGCGCTGGACCGTGGACGTTGAGTTGTACACGTGGACAATGGCCTTGTGCGCCCCCTTGAGCGCCTCATAGGTGCGTTCGATCAGTTCCGGCCTGGCCTGGGTAAGCACCTGGATATGGACGTCATCGGGAATGCGGTCTTCCTCTATAAGCTTGCGGCAGAAGTCGAAATCCGGCTGACTGGCGGCCGGAAAGCCGATTTCGATCTCCTTGAACCCCAGCTTCACCAGCAAGTCGAACATCCGTTGCTTCTGGGCCACCGACATGGGTTTCACCAGTGCCTGGTTGCCATCCCGGAGGTCCACCGCGCAGAACCGGGGTGCCCGGGTGATGACCTTATCCGGCCAGCGGCGATTGGTTTTTGCCACCGGCGTGAACGCAACGTATTTACGATGATCAAATGCCATTGGGGTGATTCCTTGCTTTTCTGACTGGGATTTCGTTGATTGTGGATCAGGATAACGTGTCAGTTGGGGACAATGATTGCTTTTTTGCCCTTCGAAGAATGATAATAGCCATATCCTGCCATTTTATGAAACAGGTTTGGAATTTTATGTCAGCCACAACGAAATCGCTTGTCAAGATCGACAAGATTGATCGCAATATCCTCGAACAATTGCAGCGGGATGGTTCGCTGACCAACCAGGAACTGGCGGACAAGGTGGGCCTGTCCCCCTCCCCCTGCCTGCGAAGGGTACGCGTCCTGGAAGACGCCGGAGTCATTGTGCGGCAGGTGACCATACTGGACCACAAGAAACTGGGGTTATCGTTAACCGCGATCATTCTGATCGGCATGGATCGCCATACTCCCGAGCGCTTTGCCGAGTTCGAGAAACAGGTGGGTGAATACCCGGAGGTACAGGAATGCTATCTGATCACCGGCCAGGATGCCGACTACATGCTGAAGGTTGTGGTGCCGGACATGGACCACTACCACCACTTCCTGCTTAACCGCATCACCCGTATACAGGGCGTCAGCGGGGTGCACTCCAGTTTTGTTCTCAGGCGGGTGATCGACAGCACGGCGCTGCCATTGGGGTATCTATCGTAACCTATTGGGCGACAAGCTCCGCAAGATAGGCGCGGGCCATACACTTGAGCTCCCTTATCATCAAACGGGCCTGTTGCTCCGGCAGGGTTGCCGCCAGGCGGAGAATAGTGCCGGCGGACCGGGGCAGCATCAGGCTTGCCGTCCAGCGCCGGTCGTCGGGGATATGGGGGCACTCCCTCTTCAGGCGGGCGTCCATGTCGCGGGCGTGGCTATACAGTTCGCGGATATCCAGTTCCCGTAACTCCGGTATGGATTCCACGCCACTCCATATCGCCGAGTAGGCAGGTTCGTTGCGGTAGAATTCGTAAAACTGGTCGATCAGCACGTCCACCGCCTCCATCAGGTCCAGGGTTTCGAGACGGTCACGCAAGGCGGATTCCATTCGCCTGACATGGCCTTCTGCGATGGCCTTTACAATGGCGGTTTTGTTCGGGAAGTAGCGATAGAGAGAAGCCAGGGACATATTCGACTGACGGGCAATGGCAGACATGCTGGTAGCGTCAACGCCCACCTCGTGAAAGATAGCCGCGGCATGACGGAGTATGCTGTCAACCCGCTCCCGGCTTCGGGCCTGCACAGGCCGGCGGCGGGGTGTCACGTCGATGGATTCGTCGGTCATATCCCTTCTTCAGTCGCGGCTGTATGGTAAAGCATAGCTGCCAGTGACGTGGGCGACCAGTTTCTGTTCATCCCCCGAGAGCAGCCGTACCTCGCAGAAGGCTATCCGCCGCCCCATGCGCAGTACCCTGGCCTCTCCCACAAGATCGGCCGGTGCTGGCTTGTGCAGAAAGTTGATGGACAGGTTACTGGTGACGGCCATCTCCACCTTACCGATAGCCGCCATGACGGCGGCGTACATGGACGCGTCCGCCAGGGCCATCTGCACCGGGCCGGACAGAGTGCCGCCCGGGCGAATCAGCCGCTCCGAGAACACCAGGCGCGTGCGGGCGAAACCCTGGCTATCTGCTTCATCGACGGTAAAGCCGATATCCTCTGCCATGGGTACACCGGCTCGTATGACGGCCTCGACTTCAGCGGCTTTCAGGGTCATTCACTACTCTCCATATGTCCATCTGTACCTTGTGGTAATCGCTCCGTACAATAGCGGGCACCACAGGATAAATAAAGAATCCCTTTTCAACTGTTTACGGATAACACAATGCGAGCAAGCCGTTACCTGATTGCCACCCAGAAAGAAACGCCTGCAGATGCCGAAATCATCAGCCACCAGATGATGCTCCGGGCCGGGATGATCCGAAAACTCGCCTCCGGCCTTTACTCCTGGCTGCCAATGGGGCTGAGAGTGCTGCGCAAGGTTGAGCGCATCGTGCGGGAGGAAATGGACAAGAGCGGTGCCCAGGAAATCCTGTTGCCTGCCGTGCAGCCCGCCGAACTGTGGCAGGAATCCGGTCGCTGGGAGCTTTACGGTGGTGAATTGCTGAGGATGAACGACCGACACGGCCGTGACTTCTGCTTCGGCCCCACCCACGAAGAGGTCATCACCGATATCATTCGCAACGAACTGAAGAGCTATAAGGAACTGCCGGCGAACTTTTACCAGATCCAGACCAAGTTCCGTGATGAGCGGCGTCCCCGTTTCGGCGTGATGCGCGCCCGGGAGTTCATCATGAAGGACGCCTACTCCTTTCATGTGAATGCCGAGTCGCTGAACGAGACCTATCAGGTCATGCACCGCACCTACTGCGCCATTTTTGATCGCCTGGGCCTGGATTACCGCGCGGTGGAAGCAGATTCCGGCGCCATTGGCGGCAGCGCCTCCCATGAGTTCCACGTTCTCGCCTCTTCCGGCGAAGACGCTATCGCCTTCAGCACTGGCAGCGACTACGCAGCCAATATCGAGAAGGCAGAGGCCATCGCGCCCGCCGGCGACCGGCCGGCACCGTCGCAGGATATGAAGGAAGTGGCAACGCCGGGCCAACGCACGATCGCAGCCCTTGCCAGCTTCCTCAACGTGGACGCCAGCACAACGGTCAAGACGCTGATGGTCAGGGCCGAGGAAGACGAAAGCGGCAACAACGGCGTGGTGGCGCTGGTCCTGCGGGGCGACCATACCCTCAATGACATCAAGGCAGAGCAGCTTGCGGGCGTGGCCGAACCACTGACCATGGCCACGGACGAGGAAATTGAACGGGTTATCGGCTGCAAGGCGGGCTCCATCGGGCCTGTCAACCTGCCGGTACCGGTGATTGTTGACCGTAGTGCGGCACACATGGCTGACTTTGTCTGTGGCGCCAATAAAGAGGGCTACCACCTGACCGGCGTAAACTGGGAGCGGGATCTCCCACTGGAGCGGATGGAGGACCTGCGCAATATCGAGGAAGGCGACCCAAGCCCCGACGGCAAAGGCACCCTGGAAATCCGTCGCGGCATTGAGGTGGGCCATATTTTCAAGCTGGGCAACAAGTACAGCAAGGCCATGAACGCTACCGTGCTGGATGAAAACGGCAAGAGCGCGATTCTGGAAATGGGATGCTACGGCATTGGTGTTTCGCGGATTGTGGCCGCTGCCATTGAACAGAATCACGACGACAAAGGCATCATCTGGCCGGAAGCGATTGCCCCGTTCGAAGTAGCCATTGTGACGTTGAACGCCCACAAGTCACCAGCAGTGATGAAAGCGGGTGAAAAGCTTTACGAACAACTGCGTCAGGCAGGCTTTGATGTGCTGCTGGACGACCGCAACGAGCGGCCCGGCGTTAAGTTCGCGGACATGGAACTGATCGGCATTCCCCACCGCTTCGTGGTGTCGGAACGCGGCCTGGCTGCGGAAACCCTGGAATACAAGGGCCGCCGCGATGAAGACAAGCAGGATGTTCCGTTGACCGAAGCGCTTCCCTTCCTGATCAGCGCTTCACCTCGCAACGGGCTCTGAAGCAACCTCTGGTGGCGGGAGTGGTCGACAGCCTTAATTGCAGCTGCCGACCACTCCCGGTTCCATCTCCAGCGCGATACCAAAGCGTGCCTGGACATCGTTGCGGATTCTGTCTGCCAGCGCCAGCACATCGTGACCAGTACCCCCTGAGTGGTTCACCAGCACCAGTGCCTGCCGGTTGTGAACGCCAACCCTGCCGTTGCGGTACCCCTTCCAGCCACACTGGTCAATCAGCCAGGCTGCGGCCACCTTGGCACTGTCGTCACCCGGATACCCGGCAATATCCGGGTAGGACTGTCGCAGGGAATGCCAGGTCTCGAGAGGAACAACCGGGTTCTTGAAAAAGCTCCCGGCATTGGGTAGCTGTACCGGGTCAGGCAGCTTACGCCGACGCACGGCCATCACTGCGTTGGCGACGTCGAGAGGCCTGAGGCTACGTGTATCCTGGCCGTCAAAATAGTCGGCGAGGTCCCGGTAATCCAGGGAAAATGGCCGGGAGCGGGACAATCTCAGGCGCACCGTGGTAATAACGTAACGGCCGGGCTCGTGCTTGAACACGCTGTCGCGATAGCTGAAATGGCACAGGCTGTTGGTGAGTGTGATTTCATGACCGCTGTGCCGGTCCAGGGCACTGACCTCCAGCAGGGTATCCCGCAACTCCGTACCATAGGCGCCGATGTTCTGGACCGGGGCTGCGCCAACGGTACCCGGAATCAACGCCAGGTTTTCAATACCACGATAACCCGCGGCGGCAGCGTACATCACAACATCGTGCCAGTTCTCACCTGCCCCCAGCACCAGCGTTGCCTCGTCGCCTTCAACATGTTCCCAGCACCGGCGGGTGACAGCCATGCGGATAACCAGGCCCGGATAATCCCCGGCAAAAACCAGGTTGCTCCCACCGCCCAGTATCAGCGGCTCCACGGACTTTTCAGCGGCCCACTCCAGGGCTTTCTGAAGCGCCTCAACGGACGTCACCGAGACAAAATACCGGGCCCGGGCGGCAATACCCAGGCTGTTCATATCACCCAGAAAGACGTTCTCGCTGATCACGGGCTGGCTGTTCAAGCCCAATGCTCCCGTATATGCCGCAGCAGCCCTTCACTTGCATCGTTGATCAGGTCCAGCACATGCTCAAAGCCGTGATCACCGCCGTAATAGGGATCGGGCACCTCATCGTGCCCGGAACTGCCAAACTGGAGGAACAGAGCCGGCTCGGTACCGCCGTTCTGGCGCCAGGCATCCCGCACATCCGCCAGGTTCTGCCGGTCCATCACCAGCACATAATCGAACCTGTCCAGATCCTCACTGCTGAACTGGCGGGCCCGCAGACCGGCAATATCAATACCGCGCCGGCGCGCTGCTGCAATCGCGCGGCTGTCGGGCGCTTTACCCACATGCCAGCCGCCGGTGCCGCAGGAGTCGATGGTTATCTGGTCGTCAAGCCCCGCCTGCTGAACCACCTTGCGGAAAACACCCTCGGCACTGGGGGAGCGGCAGATGTTGCCAAGACAGACAAAAAGTACCCTTACCGGCGCTGTCATGGATTCGAGTCCTCCTTTTGCTGTGCTGCCATATACTGGCGCAGACGCTCAAGATCCTGCTGGGTATCGACACCGGAGGGCGGCACCCGGCAGGCTTCCTCTACGTGAATGCGGGCGCCGTTGTACAGCGCCCGCAGTTGCTCCAGGGATTCCGTCATTTCCGTCGGCGCTGGCGGCCAGGTCACAAAATCCCGCAACAGGCTTACGCGGTAGCCGTAGATTCCGATGTGGCGGTAGTAACCAACCCCCTCCGGCAGTTGCCTTTCCGTACCTGAGGCCTGCCACGAATCCCTTGCCCATGGGATCGGTGCACGACTGAAATAATGCGCCATACCACGGTGGTCAAATACCACCTTCACAACATTGGGGTTGAACACGGTAGCCGCATCCGAAATCGGTTCGCAAAGCGTGGCAATGGCCGCGTCGGGATGGGCTTCCAGGTTGGCAGCCACCTGGTCAATCAGTTCCGCGGGTATCAGGGGTTCATCACCCTGGACATTGACCACCCTTTCATCCGGGCCGAAGTTCATCAGTCGGGCGACTTCTTCAAGGCGGTCGGTGCCACTGGCGTGATCGGCAGACGTCATGACCACCTCGGCGCCGAACGCCCTGCAGGCGGTTTCAATACGAGGATCATCAGTGGCTATGATCACGCGGCTGGCACCGCTTTCGCGGGCTCGGTCATGGACATGGGCGATCATGGGCCTGCCGGCTATGTCTGCCAATGGCTTTCCCGGCAGGCGGGTCGACGCATAGCGGGCCGGAATCACTACGGTAAAGGACATACAGGCTTCCTGTCAGCGTTTATCCAGGCGCTCATCGGTGGTCAGGGTTCGGGCCTCGGTGGCGAGCATGACCGGTATCCCTTCACGAATAGGGAAGGCCATCGCATCCTGGTAGCAGATCAGTTCGGTCCTGTCTTCATTCAGCTTGAGGTCCCCCTTGCAAACCGGGCATGCCAGCAGGGCCATCAGTTTTTTATCCATGGTGTGTTCTCACAGTTTCGTTGGAATCCAGTGATTGACGACAATGATTGACGCTGGCCATAAACGCTTCAGTGAACTCATCCGGAAGCTCCGCTTTTACCGCCAGAACCCAGGTGTTGTCCGGCGCAAACTCCCGGCACTTGACGGCGTCTTTCGCCGTCATGACCAGCCATTCCCCCTGCTCTGATTGCAGGTCTTCAGGCTTAAAATGATGGTGGTCCGGCAGGCCACAAGGCCGGACATTCGCCCCAAGGCCCCTCAGTGTAGCGAAAAAACGCTCCGGGTTGCCGATTCCCGCTACCGCCCGCACCCTCTGCCCCTGGAGGCGTTCCGGTGAAACGAGTTCGCCGCTGGCGAGATTGCGCAGTCCGGAGGGGGTCAGGGTCATGGTGAACTGATGGTCGTGTTCGATCCCTTCCAGGTGGCCACCATTGGTGATCACGAAATCCACCGAGGTCAATCGTTCCAGCGGCTCACGCAGTGGACCCACGGGAATCATGGCGCCATTGCCGATCCCTCTGGCAGCATCGAACACGGCCAGCTCTACATCCCTCGGCAAACGGTAGTGCTGGAGCCCGTCATCGCACACCAGAATGGTACCGAGCTTCTGGTCGAGGGCCCAGAGTGCGCCGCGTTTGCGATCCGGGTCGACCACCACCGGGCAGCCGGCTTCCGCCGCCAGCATGACTGGTTCATCGCCTGCCACTTCCGGACCGGTTTCCCGGCTAACGAGCAATGGGTAGTGATCTGCCTTGCCGCCATAGCCCCGGCTCAGGATTACCGGTTGCCAGCCCCGTTCCCGGAGCAGCCTTACCAGGGCCGCGGTCAGAGGGGATTTGCCGGTACCACCGGCGGTGATGTTACCCACCACCACAACCGGAACCGGAATGCACTCCTCCCGCGCCTGCCAGGCCCGGCGCCGGCGGTTTTCAGCAATAGCGCGATAAAGCCAGACCAGCGGATACAGGGGCCACAAAGGGCGCGTGCGGCCATACCACAGCCGGTCCACCAGCCCTGTCATGCCTGCTCGCTGAATTGCATCTGATGGAGCTGGGCGTAGGCGCCGCCCTGGGCAAGCAGTTCGTCATGCCGGCCCGATTCGATGATCCGTCCACCTTCCATCACCAGGATGCGATCTGCCTTCTCGATGGTGGACAGGCGGTGGGCAATGACCAGAGTGGTTCTGCCCTTCATCACCGTTTCCAGGGCATCCTGAATGTGGCGTTCGGATTCCGTATCGAGGGCAGACGTGGCTTCGTCGAGGATCAGTACCGGGGCGTCCTTCAACAGTGCCCGGGCGATGGCCAGACGCTGGCGCTGACCGCCAGAGAGCATCACGCCGTTATCACCAATCATGGTGTCCAGACCCTCGGGCATCCGCTCGATAAACTCCATCGCATGGGCCTTGTTGGCCGCATCAATAATCTGTTCCCGGCTGTGGTGGCGGAGGGCTCCATAGGCAATATTGGCAGCGATGGTGTCGTTAAACAGCACCACATTCTGGGTTACCAGTGCGATCTGGGCCCGCAACGCTTCCAGGCTGAACTCCTTCAGGGAATGGCCATCCAGCCGGATATCACCGTCGGTGTATTCATAGAATCTCGGCAGCAGACTCACCAGGGTGGACTTGCCACTGCCGGAGCGCCCCACCAGCGCCACACTCTGGCCGGCAGGAATGCTCAATGATATGCCCTTGAGCACATCCTCCAGCTGGTTACGGTAGCGGAAACACACGTTGTCGAACTCGATATTGCCGTCAACCCGGGCCGGTGCGTAGGTTCCCGGATCATGCTCCGGCTCCTCGTCCATGGTGCCAAACACGTCGTGGGCCGCGGCCACACCTTTCTGGATCTTGGCATGCACCGAAGTAACCTGGCGAATGGGTTTCGCCATGGTGGTTGCGGCGGTGATAAAGGCCACGAGTTTGCCGGTGCTCATGTCACCCCGCAGCTCGGGGGCGAGCATAAACCAGACCAATGCAGCGATGGCGATGGCAACCAGCACCTGGACCACCGGAATGCTGATGGCCTGGGTCGAGGCCATTTTCAGGCTCTGTTGCAGGTTTTTCTCGCTCACCTTGCGGAAGCGATCCCGCTCATAGTGCTCACCACCGAAGGTACGGACCACCCGGTAGCCACTGATGGACTCCGATGCCACATGGGTAATGTCGCCCATGGAACCCTGAATCCGCTGGCTGATCTTGCGAAAACGCTTGCTGGCATAGCTGACCACCAGGGCAATCAGTGGTCCCACGGCCAGGAACACCAGCGTCAGCTTCCAGTTGGTATAGATCATGAAGCCCAGCAGGCCGACAATGGTGAGCCCTTCCCTCAGGGTTATGGTGACCGCATTGGTGGTGGCCTCGGCAACCTGCTCGACGTTGAAGGTGAGCTTGGAGACCAGCCGGCCCGAGGCGTTCTCGTC
>CAZFPG010000089.1:0-10804 GCA_964521055.1 uncultured Marinobacter sp. | reverse complement strand
GGTAAAGAAGGGCGACAGCCAGATTGCGTCCACGTTCAGGCTGGCGATGTAATCCAGTTTGGCGGTAACCCCGGGCAAATCACCGATACCATCGCCGTTGGAATCGTAGAAGCTGCGTGGATAAACTTGGTAAATGACGGCGCCACGCCACCAGTCCGGGTTTTTGATCATCTTGCCTCGCTTAACACCCTGGCGGTGAAAGATTGTTATTGTGGGACACGGAAGACTTCCGTGCTAATCGCTTTCATGCATAGTGCGATCAAGCAACCGCCTGTTCATCATCCTGCCGGAGTTTTTGTTGGCGTAGTCCGGGGGATGAGGGGGGCGTAGAGGGGAGGAGGGAGGCGATGGCTCCAACAGACGCCGGTTCACGGGAATGAAGGATCACATACCTAACGGGAATATTCTATGAAGTACGCCAGGCAGGCACTGTTGTTACCCATTCTGATGTTGTCGCTGTCAGGTACCGTCCATGCGGAATGGGTCCGGGTTTCCGGTACCGCCATGACCACCCCCATTGAACTGGAATTCTGGAGCGACGACCCCGAGCGCACCAGGGGTACAGGGGAAGCCGTCCTGGAAGCGTTTCACAGAATTGACCGACAGATGAGCCGTTACCGGGAGGATTCGGAGCTTTCCCACGTCAACGCCAATGCCGCGGATGGGCCGGTTCATGTCAGCGAGAGCCTGTTCCGGGTTCTTCAGAGGGCGCA
Source organism: uncultured Marinobacter sp. (assembly GCA_964521055.1). Classification (GTDB taxonomy): domain Bacteria; phylum Pseudomonadota; class Gammaproteobacteria; order Pseudomonadales; family Oleiphilaceae; genus Marinobacter. Next base: position 10,091 of record CAZFPG010000089.1, on the reverse strand, counting down.
GGAGGTGTCTGAACTCAGCGACGGCGCGTTTGATGTCAGCTTCGGCTCCGTGGGTTATCTCTATGACTACCGGGGGAAGCGGCAGCCATCCGGTGACGAGATTGCCGCCCGGCTGGGTAGCATTAATTTCAGGGATATACTACTGGACCCGGAAGCACTCACCGTGGCTTTTCGACAACCAGGCCTGCGGCTGGATCTGGGAGGCATCGCCAAAGGCTATGCCGTGGACCGGGGTTTGGAGATTCTCGTCCGCAAAGGCATACGCCACGCCCGCCTGAGCGCTGGCGGGGATTTGCGCCTGATCGGCGACAAACGCGGACAGCCGTGGATGGTGGGGATTCGCGATCCACGCTCGGAAACCCGTAATGCGGTGATTCTGCCGCTCTCCGATGTTGCGGTGTCAACGTCAGGGGATTACGAGCGTTTCTTTATCGATGACGGGGGGGAACGAATCCACCACATCCTGTCGCCGTCAACCGGGAAACCTGCCGAAGGCGTCCAGAGTGTGACTATTCTTGGCGACGACGCACTGACCACTGACGGGCTTTCAACGGCAGTGTTCGTTCTCGGTGCCGCGAAAGGGCTTGAGATGATTAATCGTCTGGAGGGTATTGATGCCATCGTCATCGACAGTCAGCGCCAGATGCACTACTCCGACGGCTTGATGCCGCCGGGGACGGGGCACCAGGCCGCCGGAGACGCCACTAGATAGTACCGTTCACGATCGCTTCCATGGCTATGAGGCTCTGCTGGTTTGCAGTGCCGCCAAGCCCATGGCCCTGAAAATAGCCATCTGTTGCAAACAGTCCCTCTTCGCCGTGCAGGGCCATGTAATTCAGCAGTACCGTCTGTACCAATTGGTTGACGTTGTTCGCTGCGGGGCTTGAAGCGGTTTCCACCGAGGCATCAGCACGCATGAAGCCGATCTGGTTGCGCAGGGCGGTGGGGCGACCGTTGGGATTGTAAACCAGAAAGAAGGAGGCGGCAGTCTGCTGGTTGTCGCCTGTCCATTCGCCCTTGCCACGGCCATCCACTGAGTCATCAATACGACCATTGCTGGACACCGAGCCATCACTGAATACATACAGCATCAGTGGCATCCCCTTGCGGTGTGCATACTCCAGGCAGGCGCCCATGCAGCGACCTGCCAGCAGATCCCGGCGCTCACCTGTTGCACGTTCGCCGGTATGGTAGTCGTACCCACCCATGGTAATTGTACCCGCGCCGGCATAACCACTGAGTACCAGCTTCATGACCGAGGCGGTTTTCTGCAGTTCCCGCTGGCTGTTGAATTCGCTACTGGAGAAAATACCGGCCGGGCCGACAATATCCGGATCCGAGGTCGGGTCCAGATCCGCCGGGTTTCCGAAACGGTCAGCAAGGTCGGCGCTCTTTACGTAGCCACAGCGCACCAGGTCCTTGATCACGTCATCGGTACTGATACCCAGGTCGGTATTCACCTTGCCCATTTTGGCGTGGCTGATTCGCTGTATGGATTCCATAACCGCCACCGCGTCATTCTGATCAAGAATGCCGATCAGATCCCCCACGTCCACCAGGCCGGTAACGTCTGAGGGCCGGTCAATTTTGGTGGGGCGGGCTTTGGGATTGATCAGGTTCATCGGTGCCAGCGAATTGCCGCCGGAATCGGAGCTCTGGGATCCTACAAGGGATAACAGCGACCCATCTGCGCCAGCCCGGTGTATGCCATACATGGGATTGTGGGGATTGTTGCCGGTGTCGTTTTCCGAGCGTGCGGCAATGATGGTGCCGTTGGTGCTGGCCCGCGCGCTGGCTGAACTGCTTTGTTGAATGCCCCTGAGGAAACCGCTGTCGGTATGAAACGCCAGGCCCATTTCCTCGTTCACGAAGGCGGGATTGTTGGGCAGCATATCACCCGGCAGGCCCAGCTTGTTGTAGCCGGCGGTGCTCAGGAAGTCCATCTGCCCCCCGGCTTTACCCATCAAGACGTTGGAGCCGGCGATATTGGCGCCGCCGGCCAGATCAAAGCAGATAAAGGGAATCTTACCGGCGCCCTGGGTGGCAATGCCGCAGCTCAGTTTCAGCTGTTCCAGATCCGGAGACAGTTCCGCAGCTGCCATTCTCGGATTGGCGAACAGGCTGAAGATGGAGGCGCCATAGACGGTGGCAGCCCCGGCCATTAAACCCTGGGAAATAAACTCCCTGCGTGTCCGGGGCCGGGCATGATCTGCGTGACGCAGTGGCTCTCCATTGGCCAGCGGTTTTTTTCGGGACGGTCTGATAAACATGGTCGGTTCCCTCTATTGGACCAGTGTCACCGCGCTGCCCAGAACGGCGGCGCAGCTGGCCTTGACTACGGTTTCGGTTCGGCCGGCCGGGCAGCTGCCTCCGCATGTGCTCAGGTTATCCATGAGTTCACCCAGTTCCGCTTCGATGGTAGCGTTATCCGGCTGGCTGGCCAGGTCCGCTCCCACAAACCTCTCCAGCAACGGCGTTGTGACCAGGCTTTTGCCATCCTGGTCAAATGCGTCGCCCGCGTCGGCTGAAAAATCGAAACCGGTGAAGAAGTCTGTCCGCAGCGAACTACTGGATACCAGGGCATCGCAATACTGGATGGCCATCTGGGTAACGGCCATCTGATGGGATGACAGAAAGCCTTCAATGTTTTCCACGGTGGGCAACTGTTGCTTCACCGTTGCGTAGGTATCCGCTACCGCGCTATTGGTGGCAGGCACGCCCGTCATGCGGGACATGGACATGTTTATCTCGTCAAACGTCTTGAGGCCGATCACGGACACCGGATCCTGATCTGGCGGCGTCGGCTCCGATGGCAATGACGATTCCACCTTTACATTGGTATGGCTGCCCAGGCGTTCGAAGGTAAGGAAAAACTCATCGCCGTCCGGGCCCTGCTCCAGGCCGATCACCGTACCAAGACGGGAAAGACGCTGCCCGGTACCGGGTTCGTAGTCAGATTCATCGAGGGTAATGTCAAGGTTTGCCCAGGCCTGGCCCACGGCTGCTTCCTTGCCATTAACCCCCAGCCTCATACCTTCCAGCGGAATGCCGGAGGGCGTTTGGGAGTCGTCCAGGCTGATGAAGAACGGGCTGTTGAACATATAGCCGTAGCTGTCGAACTGGCTTGCCTCGAATACAATGAAACTTTGCGGCATGTCGATCAGGTGGGAGACGCCGAAGAGCAGGTAGAACTTCTGGCCCACACCCACGTCGAAATTGGCCTGGACCTGAGCGTTCGTCAACGCGCGGTTGTGGATGGCGAGCATTCTGATGGCGCCTTCCCATGGCGAGTTGCCATCGGTTTCGTTGCCCAGAACCAGAGCAAAGCTGTCGTCCCAATCGGTCAGAAGGCCTGCGCCGTCTGGATCAGCGTCCCCCGTGGGCTCTCCGTTAACGAAGATTTCACGACCGCCGTCGGGCGTATAGTTCACCACGACATGCTGCAAGGTTGCCTGCAGGCGTGCATCGGCGTCCGAAGTTCCAAAGGCAGTGTTCTGATCGCTGGTGGTGCTGCGATGAAGCACTTCGTATCGTTGCAGGGTCTGGCCAAGGGTGAAGTTTCGTGCCGTGGACGAGCCGGAATAGGTGATGATTCTGGCGTCTTCCTGAGTGATATTGCCCGGGACTACCCACGCCTCAATGGCGTACTCGCCGGAGGCGGTCAGCAGGGTATGCAGTTTGCGGCTGGCGGTAGTGGAACCCTGGGCCTTGCCACTGCGAATCATGGCGCCGTTTTCGGCTTCAATGGCTGGGCCGATATCAATTCCCCAGCCACCGATCCAGTCGACATTGCCGCTGAGGGTCAGATCAAGGGCGGGGGAGACGCCACTGGTGTCAAACGCGGTCTGGCCCGCTCCGGCCTTGAATTCATACAGTGCAATAATGTGGTCTTCGTAGCGCCCACCGGAGTTTGCCAGCAGGCCATCCTGGCCAAGACTCAGCGCTTTGCTGGCTATCAGGTCCGGGTCGGGCTCTGCCACATCAATGGTGTCAGCAAAGTCTTCAATGGCCATCTGCATGATGTCGGCAGACATCTCGCAGTCATCATCCCAGCAGTTGTGGCGGTCATCCCTAAGACGCTCCACTAACCGTGAAGCGGACGGATTGTTCAGGCTGATCCGGCTTTTCGACTGCTCATACGCGGTGTCGGCGTTAGAGCTGGCAATGTAGGGTGTCTGCCCGCTGCTGGTATGGCACTCGCTGCAATACGAGGTAAGCACAGGGTATACGGTGGAAGAGAAACCGGAACCTGATTCCGGGAAGAGTTTGGTGGACCCCGGGTCCCTGATTTCAGGTGCGCGCAGTTCAACCGTCTTGACCGATCCGGCCGAACCACCTGCCCAGTTGGCGATGTGGGTGGTCAGAATGTCGGTGCAGGCCGTAGTGCTGGAAAGCCAGCAGTTGTGTCCTCCACCCACTTTCGTCACCAGCTCGGATTGTGCGGGGTCGGCCAGGTTTACCACTGTGTTTGCCTGGGCATAGGCAATATTGATGTCGCCTTCATGGACAAAGGTGGGTGCCTGCCCGCCGGCATTGTGGCAGGCGCCGCACCTGTCCTGGGCCGCCAGGTTATCCCACACGTTGCGTTTGAAGTTCAGGACATCGTCCGTAGCCGGAGGCGGACCGCTGTAGCTGACCGTGCCTCCGCCCGACGATGTGTCCGGTAACGCCTCGGTGGATTCACCGCTATTACAGCCGGCGAGAAAAAGGGCGGATACAGCCAGAGCGACACCCGGGGTTCTGATTCCTTGCCAGATACCTTTATTCATAGTGTCCTCACTCACCCCTGCAGTACGCGGCCGATTCCGCGAACACGGATTTCAGGTTGTAGCCCTGACTGCTGAATATGGTGACCATGTTGCTTATCTGTGTGCGGTCAGCGCCGTCTACGGGGTCGCGCAGGCAGACGTTGCGGAAAACCTTCTTTACCTGGCACTGGGCAAAGGCATCGGAGTAGGCGAATTCCCGGCCAAGACTTTTTGCGCCGCTCCCTGAGCCCGGCAATGAACCATCCCACCCCAGTCGACGATTGGCGCCGGAGCGCCAGTAATTGTCCCAGCTGTCGTCCGGCGTAACATAGCCCTGTTCGAAGGTGGTGGAATTGATGTGGTACTTGGCAACCACACGGCTGCCCGTGGCCGGATCAACGTCATTGGCGGTGTTGTAGATAAGGCGCCCCAGTTCACCGTCCGGGTCGGTGTCGGCATTGTATTGGTAGTCGTAGTAGGCAAATGCCTGTGTCATGGGGTCCATTCCGGTGTGGCAGCCGACACAGTTGTTGAGAAACACGCGGCTGTCGCCACCGGGGCTGCGGGAAACGTCCTGACGTATCCGGTCAGGTGGCAGGGTGACATCGGCAACCTGCTCCAGGTCATTACACATGTGATTGAGCAATGTGAACCGGAACATGGCCCTGTTGGTGCCCGCACTGAAAAAGGCCCTGGCGGCCGCCCGCGAGGTCATGACTCCGGCGGTGGCACCGGCCGGCAGGCCGTTCAGGTTGGATTGCGGAACAGCCTCGAGGTTGGCCTTCAGGCTGTGGCCGGCTGCTTCCATTGCTTCGTAATGAGCGTTATTGGATGGCGAGTAAGGAGGCAGGCCGAGTGAGCTCTGACCCACATAAAGCACGTTGTCAAAAAGCACCTTGCGGAAATCCTCGTTATCCCGAACCAGTCCGATAACCGTTGCGGTATAGTCGTTCAGGGGCACGAATGGCGACCTTGCCTCGTTCGTCCAGGGTGCTGCCAGATTTTTAAGAGTAACGTCGTAAAAGGCGCTGTCTTCCATGGCGGTGTAAGCGGCACTTTGAGGATCACCGGCTATAATGTCAGCTGCCATTTCATCGAGAACCGTTGCCGAGGGCGGAACACCGGTGATTCGTTCGTGGATGCGTTTAGCCTGATCCCGGGCCCCGGCTGTGGCGCTGCCTGCTTGCCCTGCGAATATCGCCAGCATGACCAGGACGGCTGGTGTCCTTGTAAGCAGCCGCCTGGTCGCTTGATAGGCTGTCATGATCGGATCCCTCGATTTGGTTAGCAATCGCACATTGTTGCGATTTTACAATTGATGGAAGTCTAGGCGAGTTATTCAATGCAGTTTTGAGCAGCACTCCACGTTATTACATTGCGTTACGTAAAAGCCTTGGAGCGCAGGCGCGTACTCGACTTAGCTTATGAAACGGATTTCGTGGCCATAACAGGGTTTGTTGACGGTGACAGCAGATTTCGAGAACAGAATGTTAAATCAATCCGGGAGCTTTCGGCCGTTGGTGGTCGTTTGCACCCGGTTTGCCATGCCATTTCTGCTCGTGTCGCTGGCAGGCTGTCTGGGCAGTGGTGACAGTCAGTCCCGTGATCCGGTGGTTGTCGAAAATCCCGTCGTGTTTGTGAAACGTCCGCTGCTGTTCGACGACAATACCGTTGCGCTGATCGGTGACAATCAGGCCGAGCCCGCTGACTTTCGCCCCGGTGCCCGCCTGTTCTTCAAGGACCGCGCCTCACCGGATGCGCCTGCCCGGGATATTTCTTCCCCGGCGTTTGCCGCCGCGGGGTTCCTGGATGAAGACGGCCGGCTGCGCTACGACGTGAAAGATCTCAATGGGTCTTTTGACGGTACCCGGGTGATTTTTGCCATGCGCGCACCGGAGATTGAAGACGCCGATGATGATGAACAACCTACCTGGAATATCTGGCAATACGACACCATCAGCAACAGCCTGAACCGCATAATCCGCTCGGATGTAACGGCGGAAGCCGGCCAGGATATTGCTCCCGCCTATCTGCCGGACGGGCGCATTGTGTTTGCATCCACTCGCCAGAGAGTCTCACGGGCGATTCTGCTGGATGAGGGCAAACCACAGTACCCCGCGCTTGACGAGGACCGTAACGTCCCGGCCTTTGTTCTTCATGTGATGGACGGGGACGGCGACAATATTGAGCAGATTACCTTCAACCAGAGCCATGACCTGGACCCGCTGGTCAGGGACGATGGCACCATTGTCTTCAGCCGCTGGGACAACGCAGGGCAGACGGCGAACAACGGCTTCAACCTCTACAGGGTCAATCCCGATGGTACGGGTTTCAGCTATCTTTACGGGCGTCACTCCCATGATTCCGTCAGCGACGATGTCAGCGTTGAATACCTGCGCCCCCTCGCCACCGATACCGGCCAGCTGCTGGCACAACTGCGGCCAGCCGAGAGTGACAATTTTGGTGCCATTCCCACGGAAATAGATACAGACAATTACGTGGAAGCTGGCGTTGCCCGCAACGGCAGTAGTGGGTCAGGACAGCGAGCGCTGATCGATGGACTGGCTCTTGGCGAAGAGATCTCCCTGCGGGGAAATTATGCCTCGGTATCACCGTTGCTGGATGGTTCCGGGCGCCACCTGGTCAGTTGGAGCCCTTGCCGCCTGCAAGCGGAAAACGGGGCTGGGGATATCCGTAACTGTACAGCCGACCGTATCGCCTCCGGAGAATACCGGGCTGCACCTCCCGTTTACGGGTTGTGGCTGCTGGATCCTGCAACGGGGACCCAGCGCCCCATCGAGCCTCCTCAGGAGGGGCAACAGTTCGACGAGGCGGTGTTGTTGAAAGAACGCACGCTTCCGGCGTTTATTCCCGAGGCGCAGTACGCCGGTGAGGAAGCTGCGCTGGCCGATTCCGGGCTGGGAGTCATTCATATTCGTAGTGTCTACGACATTGACGGGGTGGATACTTCCCCCCTAGGTATCGTACAAACCGCCAACCCCGCCGTGTTTCCGCCTGACGAGTTGCCGGCCCGTTTCCTGCGTATCGAAAAGCCGGTGTCGATTCCTGACGCGGATATTCGCGATTTTGATAACTCCGCCTTCGGCCGCAGCCGGGCGCAGTCCATGCGGGAAATACTGGGCTATGTTCCGATTGAGCCGGATGGCTCAGTGCGGGTTGCTGTACCCGCCAACCTGGCGTTTGCTCTCAGCGTGGTGGACGCCCGGGGGCATCGCATCGGGCCCCGTCACCAGAACTGGCTGAACCTGAGGCCCGGGGAAACCATCCAGTGCAATGGCTGCCATAATCCCGGCAGTGAGGTGCCCCACGGCCGGCCCGATGCAGGCCCTGCATCGGTGAACGGGGGCGCACCAACAACAGGCCTTCCGTTCCCGAATACGGATCCATCCCTGTTCGCCGATATGGGCGAAACCATGGCCCAGACCTGGGCCCGAATCAATGACACTCGCAGGCTGATGCCGGACGTGGTGTTCACCGACGAGTGGACCGATGATTCGGTGGTGCCACCGGCTGCGGCAATCAGCCACACCTATGCGGATCTGGCGACTCCGGCACCCATTACACCGGGGTGTGCCAGCGAATGGTCCGTTGCCTGCCGGACTGTCATCAATTACGAGCAGCACATTCACCCACTATGGAACCTTGAGCGGGAAATTGTGGATGGCGGCGGTGCCGTGGTTGATGACTACACCTGCACGGGTTGCCACAGCCCCAGAGACGCTGATGATGCTGTGCGGGTGCCCGATGCCCAGCTTGACCTCACGGATGGCCCATCAGCGGACGAGCCGGACCATTTCAAGGCCTATCGCGAACTGCTGTTCAATGACAACGAGCAGGAGATTGAAGGTGATTCACTGGTGGACGTGCTGGTCGATACCGGGGAAATTGCACGTGACGAAAATGGCGACCCCATCCTGGATGGCGAAGGTAACGAGCAGCCTATCCTGGCGCCCGTACCTGTTGCTGCGAGCATGTCGGTCAATGGCGCCGACGCCAGCGACCGGTTTTTTGGTCCGTTCCGCGAAAACGGGAGCCATGAAGGCTTCCTGACATCGGCGGAACTGCGATTGATTGGCGAATGGCTCGATATCGGCGGCCAGTACTACAACAACCCTTTTGATGCTCCGGCGGACTGAGCGGAGCCTGACTGGAAACCATGCGACTGGCGCTGATATTGCTGTTATTGACCACCCCACTGCCTGCTATCGCGGACTGGTTCTGGAGTGGTGACGAGCCGTTACCGCGAGTGCAGGTGGCTGAACCGTTTATCAAATGGCGAACCGGGCCGGCCGGTGGCTACCCGGTTTTCCACACCAGTGAGAAGGGGGAGTGGCTGACCCTGCTGATGCGCAAAACAGCGTGGCTGAAAGTAGAGGACAGCAAGGGCCGGCAGGGTTGGGTGCATGTAGACGATGTGCTGATGACTCGGGATAGCGCAGGTGACCCGGTTGAGTTGAGTTCACCGGGTTCAGAGGATTTCAGAAGCCGGCGCTGGGAGACCGGGCTGATGATGGGGGAATTCGAGGGTGCGGCGGTAACGTCGGCCTACGCTGGTTACATGATGACCCGTAACCTGTCCGCCGAAATTTCCGGCTCACAGGTGTTGGGCAGTGCCTCTGAGCTGCGCATGGTGAGCGCCAATCTTGTGCACCAGCCGTTTCCCCATTGGGGGATCTCGCCGTTTTTCACACTCGGAATGGGGCACATCTTTATTGATCCTAAGGCGACCCTGGCAGAGCCGGAGGAGCGCGACAACAGCATTGGCCATGTTGGCCTGGGCGTGCGGGCCTATGTGACGAATAACTACTTTATTCGTGCTGAGGTCCGGGACTACAAGATCTTTACCAATCGGGCAACCAACGAAGAAGCAACAGAATGGAAAATCGGATTAAGCATATTCTTCTGACCCTGCTGCCGTTTGCGGGACTGCTGCTGGTGCCCGTGACGGCCAGCGGCCAGGACAACGACAGGCCATTGATCGAGCCGGATGTCAGGCCCCAGAAGGTAGACGAGGCCCTGATCGACACCGAGAACTTCGAGATCGGCGCCTTTGCCGGCGTGATCAATATCGAGGACTTCGAATCGTCGTTTCTGTGGGGTGGCAAGCTTACCTATCACCTCAGTGAAACCTTTTTCTTCGAGGCCAATGTGGGCTTTGCAGAAGGTGGTGAAACCAGTTTCGAGAAGCTGGCGGGGAATGTTCAGGTGCTGTCGGGCAACGACCGGGATTATCGCTATTACAACATCAATATCGGAATGAACGTGTTGCCGGGCGAAGCCTTCCTGACAGATAACTACGCCTTCAATACCAACTTCTACCTG
>CAZFPG010000088.1:0-10877 GCA_964521055.1 uncultured Marinobacter sp. | reverse complement strand
CGGTGTGCTGGTGTCCATGGCAACCGGTGCGGCGCTGACCTACTCGCTGGAAACGTTGCAGAGCCGGGGCAAATTGTTCCTGGATCCGGGGCAGGAAATCTACGAAGGCCAGTTGTGCGGTATTCACAGCCGGGACAACGATCTTGTGGTTAACCCCACCAAGGGCAAGAAGCTGGATAACATGCGTGCCTCCGGCAAGGATGAGGTTATCGCCCTGGTGCCGCCCATCAAGTTTACCCTTGAGCAGGCACTGGAGTTCATCGATGAAGACGAACTGGTGGAAGTGACTCCCAAATCGATTCGTCTGCGCAAAAAGCTTCTTACCGAGAACGAGCGTAAGCGCGCCCACAAGAAGTAAGCTGAATGGTGTGAATAGAAGAAGGGGCAGAGAGGATCTGCCCCTTCTTCGTTTACATCAGCTAAACTCCGGTTACATCCTTTGTCCGGAGCGTTCCATGCTCACACTGTATCCCGATATCAAGCCCAATGCCCGGCATCGCCTTGCGGTAGACCCTCCCCACGAGCTGTATGTGGAGGAAAGCGGCAACCCTGATGGTATCCCCGTACTGGTTGTTCATGGCGGGCCGGGTGGTGGTTGCGAAGACTACTATCGGCGCTTTTTTGATGCCGAGCGTTACCGCATTGTCCTGATGGATCAGCGAGGTGCCGGCCGCTCAAGCCCGTTGGCGGAGTTCGAGGGCAACACCACGCAAAAGCTGGTGGAAGACATGGAAACGCTGCGTTCATTCCTCGGCATCTCCCAATGGATGCTTTTCGGGGGTAGCTGGGGTTCCACGTTGAGCCTGGTTTACGCCCAGACCCATCCGGACAGGGTGCTGGGCCTGGTGCTGAGGGGGATTTTCCTGTGCCGCCCAAAGGATATCCACTGGTTCTATCAGGAAGGCGCCAGCCGCGTCTTTCCCGACTACTGGAAGGACTTCCTCGCACCCATTCCCGAGAATGAACGGGGCGACCTGGTCTCTGCCTACTATCAACGTCTCACCAGTGACAACGAGCTTGAGCAGATCCAGGCTGCAAAAGCCTGGTCGATCTGGGAGGGGCGCTGTGCAACTTTGCATCCGAATCCCCGTGTGGTCGAGCATTTCGGCCATCCGCACGTGGCGATCGCCCTGGCGCGAATTGAATGTCACTACTTTATGAACAATGCCTTTCTGGAAGACAATCAGATCGTCCGTGATGCGAGCCGCCTGACAGACATACCCGGTATCATCGTGCATGGCCGTTACGACATGGTCTGCCCCCTGGATAATGCCATTGCCCTGAGCGAGGCATGGCCCGGAGCGGATCTGAGAATTATTCGCGACGCCGGGCATTCGGCCTCTGAGCCGGCCATTGTGGATGCCTTGATGCGAGGCGTGGATGAGTTGGTTGCAAGGCTTGATGGCAGCACTGAATAAACTTCGCGCCAAACCAGCAACAAATACCCCTTAAGAGGGGTTGCGGCGAGCCCTCGCCGTGGATAAACTCCCGCAGATCTTTTAAGTCCTTCCGCAGGGAGCACAATGAAAGGGCTGATTCAGCGAGTCACTCACGCCAGTGTTACAGTCGATAAGGAGACTATCTCCGAAATTGATACGGGGCTTTTGCTGTTGCTTGGCATCGAAAAGTCAGATAGCGCGGCAACGGCGCAGACACTTTGTCGGAAAGTGATCAATTACCGGGTGTTCCCCGATGAACAGGGACGTATGAATCGTAGCCTGCTTGATATTGGCGGCTCCCTCCTTGTTGTTCCCCAGTTTACCCTTGCAGCCGACACCCGGTCGGGCACACGCCCCGGTTTTTCCGTGGCTGCGCCACCGGCCCAGGCGGAAGCCTTGTTCCGGGAGTTCCTGGCAGCGTCCGAGCAACACCTTGGGGAGGCTTCTGTCGGTGGGGGGCAGTTCGGTGCTGATATGAAGGTGGCCCTGGAAAACGATGGACCGGTAACCTTTCTGCTGGAAGTGGCGGGTGTGTCTGAAAAGGGGTAGCAAGCTGCGCTGCTTTGGTGCGCCAGGCTGGCGGTTGGCCTGCTTTGGTGCGAGTCGTCCTCTGTCTGGCAGTAGGGCCTCCTCTTCAAGTGCGGGATTTAATGAATAACCTTATGAAAATAAAGGGATAAATTTGTTCTGGCCCCGGATTTGAAGGGTAGCTGCCGGAGATGCAGGCGGGTTTTCCGGGTATAAATATTTGCTCTTTCAGGTCGAATTGAGCTAAAAAGCCCTGACTAAAAATTTGAAAAAAAGATATCATTGTATTAAAACGGGTTCATCACTTAGAACTTTAAAAAAAAGTTGTAAGTGGCTGACATGTAAAGGCTCAGTTGGGCTTTTGCAATAAGAAAAAGAAACAGATTGTTATTGCCTTGTCACAAAACTGACACGGTAAGTACACAGAATAGGGCTCAACCAGCCCGACTGGTGAAGTCTGAAGAGCGGGAACTGAACCCGACGCTAAAACCTGAGTTAACTCAATAAAGGAAGACGCAACATGAAAAAAACGCTCATCGCATCTGCTATTGCAGCCGCAACTTTCTCCGGCAGCGCGCTGGCACAGACTACCGCTACTGCTTCCGAGCTGGCGGCACGCATGGATTCCATGCCGACTGTTTACGGTAACATTCAGTACGCACTGGCCCACGACAACTTTGACGGTGGTCCTTCTTCCGTTGAGCATTTCGACAACGGCACCACTCTGGGTGTGTCCCACGACCACGAAGTGGCTCCGGGCATCACAGGCTTCTTCAAGATCGAGCTTGAAGGCATGAACGCCGACGACAAATCTTCCAGCAGCGGCATCGACGGCCTGGATGAAGCCTACATCGGTGTTAAAGGCGATTCCTTCGGCCAGGTCTGGATCGGCTCTGACGATTCCACTTACGAGCGTGCCGTAACAGAAATTTCCGAGTACTACGAAGTTGCTATCCTGAACCAGGGTGTTGACTACACCACTGGCGAAGGCGACCTGATCCAGTACATGTCACCGTCTTTTGGTGGTCTGAGCCTGTGGGCTGCTGTACAGGTTAACGGCGACAACGATACTAAGGCCGGAGCGGGAAGCGACAAATCTTATCCGTATCAGCTCGCTGCTGTTTATGAAATGGATGCCCTGGAACTGGCTGCAGCTGTTGATTCCAACGATACCGACGATGGCAATAACGAAAACACCTACGGCCTGCGCGCTAGCTTCAATGCAGACAACCTTCGGGTGACTGGTGAATTCCACACCCGTAAGGATTCTCAGGATACCTTCGGCGTGATTGGCTATTACACTCTGGGTGCCAACCAGTTTGCGTTGTCTTACGAACTGACTCAGTTTGATGACGAGTCGAGCATGGGTGACGTCGATTCTGACACTATCACCCTGCAGGCTCTGCACAACCTGTCCGATCACATGTATGTCTACTTTGAAGGCTACCTGGGCGGCGGTGATGATGTTTATGAGTACACCGATTCTCTGGGCGGCACTGCAGTAACCGACGAGCGCTCCATCGCCTCTGTCGGCGCTGTTTACTACTTCTGATCAGCTGACCAGCTAGTCACCAAGTAGTCGAAAAACCGGCAGCCTTCGGGCTGCCGGTTTTTTTATGTATGCTGATACCAAATTCCCCATGCTCAGGAGGGGCTCATGGCCCTGGAACTGGAAATCAAGCTCAGTGTGGCCAAATCCGATCTCGACCGGGCTGTGGCCTGGCTGTTGGGCCAACCGAGTACCCGTGAGTCAGACACCCTGCAGTTGGGCAACACCTACTACGACACACCGTCCGGCGCTCTCAACAAACAGAAAACAGCCCTGCGGATTCGCAAGATGGGTGACAGGTACATCCAGACCCTGAAAACCCGTGGCGAGTTTGTGGACGGTGCCCACCGCCGGCAGGAATGGGAGTGGCCCTTGCTTGGCACCAAGCTCAAAATGGGACTGCTTGCGGATACGCCAGTGGGGCAGAGCGTGAACCTTGCTGAACTGGAACCGGTATTCGAAACCAATTTCGAACGCCGGGTAGTGATGATCGAACAGGGGGAAAGCCTGATTGAAGTGGCCATTGATTCCGGCCAGATTGTCGCGGGTGGCCAGTCGCGACCGCTTAACGAGATTGAATTCGAACTGAAGGCCGGGAATGCCTCCGGACTGCTCGCCTGGGCACGGCGGTTGGCGGACGAAGTACCTGTGTTTCTGAATCTGGTCAGCAAAGCAGAGCAGGGGTATTACCTCGCCGGTCTCTATCGGCCGCCTTCATACGGTGGGGCAGATTCGGAGCTGAGTGTGAATGACTTCCTTTTTGCGCTCAGCGTCTCCTGGCTGACCGGCCAGCCATTTACCGGCGATGAAGAAAGTCTTGGTTTTATTCGCCGGCTGGCAGGTGAGAACAGTGCCAGCGAGCTTTTCCAGCAGGTTGTTGATGGCCTGTCCGGAGGTGCAGATGTGAGCGAACTGGCTTCACACAGGGAACTGGGGCAGCTTCAGCTGGCTGTTGCTGCCGGTTAGTGTCCCGCACATCTGCCCGGTCACTGTTCTTCACCCCTGGCTGCTATGGCTTCTTCCTCCGCGGCCTGATCCTGTAACTCGTGCCATTTTTTAACGAACTCGCGATAGCGGGCCAGGGCTTCTTCCACCACGCCGACCTCCGGTGTTTCACTGGATTTCACCAGCACGATCAGCCCCTTGCCTTCGATCTCCTGATCGGTAGGGGGGTGGCAAATCACGTCGTTGTTATCGTCAATATAAGCCAGTGCGGTGCCGATCCCGTGGCGGATTAGCGCGCTGACAATGTCTGCCCATGTCAGGTCGTCGAGACTGATTTCGTAGCGGTGAGGATGGTCATTCTGGTAGTTGAACAGATCCTCCAGCACCTTTTCGGATCCGGGCGCTACCACTGAGCGCACCATGATTTCAGGATAAGTCCGGACCGGACGGATCACGGTGCGTACTCCCGTGGCTGTGAAGCGCGGACGGTTTTCATCCCGGACACATTCTGCGGTGACCTTTTGTCCGAGATTGGACTCGCTCAGGCGGTGGACAATATCAAAGGTCAGGCTGTCGGATGACGGGTCGGATTCGTCGGCGGACAGCACAATGATATGCCGGGCGCTGCCGGCATGAACCGCCTTGAGAGCTTCCGGGTCACTGCCAGAGCCGTGAAAGTGAACAAGGCCTTTGTCTGACAGCTCCGGGGGCAGGCCGGTGGGAAACTGTCGGGTCAGAATCATGATGGGGACGGTTTCATAGCCGGGTACGGCCCGCATCTGGGAAGCGAAGCGGGAAAAATACTGTTCGCCGCCAGTCTGTGGTGTGTTGATGATAACGATGTGGTCTTTCATGGGGTAAATCCAGCGTCCGGTTAAGATGCGTTCCCGGCGATAGAACCGGAATTCAATATAATCGCTGACGATCAACGTTAGCAGGGTTATGGCGGAGATGAACATCACCAGGATGGTGCTGATCCTGCCCACATAGGTTTCCGGCGCAAAGTCACCGTAACCGACAGTCACCAGCGTGGTCATGGTCATCCACGTGGATTCGAAAAGGGTGAGATCTTCGGCCGCCCAGATAATCAGTATCTGGACGATCAGCAGGCCTCCTAGAATGGTGAACAGCCGCTTGATTCGCGACTTTATAATGCCGGACATGGGGAGGTGGGAAAGCTGATGTTCCGGGTTCAGCGGCCGGCGATTCCTCTGCATCGGTGTCCTTACAACGGTTCAGTCGGGGGAGAGTTCGTTATACAGTACGGGAAATATAACAGAGACACAGGGGTTTGCATTATGTCCGAGCCTTGGCGCTCCTTACCGAAGGTGTTGGCGGATGATGTCGCGACCGTCTGGGACTCGGTGTTTCCGGAAGGTGTGCCGGAATTTCTTGGCAACCCTGGTGGGGTTTCCGATGAAGATGTGGCTCAGGCTATGGCCCGCAGCCTGTTCCTTCGCCAAACCCTGGAGCGCCGCCCGGAGCAGGTGAAGTCTTTGTGCCAGTCGCGACCGCTGATGGAACCTACCACCGCCGATTACCTGCACCAGCGCTGGCGGGAATTCCTGGCTGAAGTGACCGACGAGGCCAGTCTGCACGTGGCGTTGCGGCGCTTCCGCATGGAAATCCAGTTCCGGATTATCTGGCGGGACCTGATGCGCTGGTCAGAGCTGGCGGAAACCATGGCGGCCACCAGTGACTTTGCCGATACCTGCATCCAGGGCGCCCTCGATTGGTTATATGACGACACCTGTGAGCAGTCCGGAACCCCCTGGGGCATCAATCCCGCTACCGGTGAGGAGGGCCCGCAGCCATTGATTGTGCTGGGTATGGGCAAGCTGGGAGGGCATGAGCTCAACGTCTCGTCCGATATTGACCTGATTTTCGCGTTCCCTGGCAAGGGCGAAACCCGCGGAGGACGCCGGTCCATTGATAACCAGCAGTTCTTTATCCGCCTGGGGCAGCGGTTGATTCAGTCGCTGGACCAGATCACTGCCGATGGTTTTGTGTTTCGTGTGGATATGCGGCTTCGGCCCTACGGTCAGAGCGGGGCTCTGGCCCTGAGCTTTGCCGCACTGGAAGCCTATTACCAGGATCAGGGCCGGGACTGGGAGCGCTATGCCATGGTCAAGGCCCGGGTTGTGGCCGGCGACCAGAAAGCCGGGCAGGTATTGATGGATAGCCTGAAGCCCTTTGTCTACCGGAAGTACATCGACTTCAGTGCGTTCGAGTCCCTGCGCAGCATGAAGTCCATGATCGGCCGGGAAGTGCGGCGCAAGGGCCTGGAAAACAACATCAAGCTCGGCAGCGGTGGCATCCGCGAGATCGAGTTTGTGGTCCAGGCCTTTCAATTGATCCGGGGTGGCCGTGACCGGGAGTTGCAGCAGCGGGAGCTGCTGGTGATCCTGAAAGAGCTCGAAGAGCTGGAACTGCTGCCGTCACAGGTAGTGAAAGAGCTTGAAGCTGCCTACATCTTCCTTCGCAATCTGGAGCACGCCCTCCAGGGAATGGAAGACAAGCAGACCCAGCTCCTGCCGGACAACGACCTTGCGTGTGCCCGGGTGGCGCTGATCATGGGGTATGACGACTGGTCATCCTGCGCTGAGGAGCTGGATAGACATCGCGAGCGAGTTGCCCGCCACTTTGCCGACATCATCGCCATTGACGATGAAGAGCACGAAGCGGCGGTGCTTGATGAGGGATGGCAGGAACTCTGGATGGGCGAAATGGATGAGGAAACCGCGATCGACTGGTTGCGTGAGCATGCATTTGAAGATCCGGAAGGCAGCTATTCTGCCCTGAGGGAGCTGCGCGAAACCCGAACCCTGCAAACGCTGCAGACCCAGGGCCGGCAGCGGCTCAACAAGTTCATGCCGGTGTTGCTGGACGCGCTTACTCACGTGGACGGCCCGTCGCAGACCCTGTCCCGGGTTCTGAAACTGGTTGAGGCTATTCTTCGCCGAACCGCCTACATGGTATTGCTGCTGGAAAATCCGGGAGCGAGGGCCCAACTGGTTCGGTTGTGCAGCGAAAGCCCCTGGATTGCCAGCCAACTGGCGGAAACCCCGCTGCTACTGGACGAACTCCTGAATGCAGAAAGCCTCTATAGCCCGCCGGCAAAAACCGAGCTCCAGGATGACCTGCGCCAGCAGATGCTGCGGATTCCCTACGAGGATCTTGAGGAGCAGATGGAAACTCTGCGGCACTTCAAAAAAGCCCATATTCTTCGGGTTGCCGCCTCGGAAATCCGGGAAACCCTGCCGTTGATGAAGGTCAGCGATTACCTCACCTGGATTGCCGAAGTGGTGCTGGATCACGTGGTCGACGTCGCCTTTGCGAATCTGGTGAGCCGTCATGGTTATCCCCGGCGCAAGGATGGATCCGCCTGTGATACCGATTTCGCGATCATTGGTTATGGCAAGCTGGGCGGTATCGAGCTGGGCTATACCTCGGATCTTGATCTGGTGTTCATCCACGATGCCGATCCGGAGCAGTCTACGGACGGGGACAAGCCTATCGACAACGCGGTGTTCTATACCCGGCTGGGTCAGCGCATTGTGCATATTCTCAACACCCAGACGCCCTCCGGACAGCTCTATGAAGTGGACATGCGCCTGCGCCCGTCCGGCAGCTCGGGGCTGTTGGTCAGTACGCTGACTGCTTTCGAGAAATACCAGCGCAACGACGCCTGGACCTGGGAGCACCAGGCACTGGCACGGGCCCGCGGGGTGGCCGGCTGCCCGGAAACGCTAAAGGGCTTTGAAGAGTTGCGTAGCGACATCCTGTGCCAGCCCAGGGACCGGGACAAGCTGCGGGAAGAAGTGGTCAGTATGCGGGAGAAAATGCGTTCAACGCTGGGTACCCCGCAGGTTGAGGGCAGGGAGCCGGAGGTTTTCCATATCAAGCACGACTTCGGTGGCATTATCGATATCGAGTTCATGGTGCAGTACCTGATGCTGGCCTGGTGCTCTGAACATCCGGAGCTGACCCAGTGGTCCGACAATATTCGCCAGTTGGAAGAGTTGGGTCGTGCCGGGGTTTTGCCGGTAGAGGATACCGAGAAACTGCGAGAGGCCTTCATAACCCTGCGTTCCACCATTCACCGCCGGGCTCTGCAGAACCTGAACAGCCAGGTGTCGGGGGATGCGTTCCCCGGGGAACGTGACTATATCCAGGGTATGTGGAATCGGGTGATGTTGGGGTGATATGGGATGATACAAGAGTGATTACGCCTCTTCGTAAGCCCGGGATTTCCTGCTAGAATGCCGGTTTCCCGAAAAAGAGCGCTTTAGGAGCAGAAACAATGTCGATGGCTGATCGTGATGGCTTCATCTGGATGGACGGTGAAATGGTTCCCTGGCGGGAAGCCAAGACCCACGTGCTGACCCACACCCTCCATTACGGCCTGGGCTGTTTCGAGGGTGTGCGTGCCTACAGCACCGATAAAGGCGCCGCGATTTTCCGCCTGAAAGAACACACTGACCGCCTGTTCCGCTCCGCCCATATTCTGAACATGACCATGCCGTTCAGCAAAGATGAGCTGAATGCTGCCCAATGCGCGGCGGTTCGGGAGAACAATCTGGATGAGGCCTACCTTCGCCCGATGGTGTTTCTGGGTTCTGAAGGCATGGGTCTGCGTGCCGACAATCTGAAGGTACACGTAATGGTGGCCGCCTGGAGCTGGCCTTCTTACATGTCACCGGAAGCGAAGGAGCTGGGCATCAAGGTTCGCACTTCCTCCTATACCCGTCACCACGTCAACATCACCATGTGTAAGGCGAAGGCCAACGGTAACTACATCAACTCGATGCTGGCCCTGAACGAAGCCATTGCCAGCGGTTGCGAAGAAGCCCTGCTGCTGGACAACGAAGGTTACGTTGCTGAAGGTTCCGGTGAGAATATCTTCATCATGCGCGACGGTGTGCTGCACACGCCGGAGCTGACTTCCTGTCTGGAAGGTATCACCCGCCAGACCATTCTGGATTTCGCCAAAGAGCTGAATATTCCGGTCAAAGAGCGCCGTATTACCCGTGATGAAGTCTACGTCGCCGACGAGGCCTTCTTCACTGGCACCGCCGCCGAAGTTCTGCCGATTCGTGAGCTGGATGGCCGTGTGATCGGCGCTGGCAAGCGTGGGCCGCTGACCGAGAAGTTGCAGGGCATGTACTTCGATGCTGTGAAAGGCAAGAGTGCGGCCCATTCCCAGTGGCTGACACCGGTTAACGGCTAGATCCGCATACCATTAACAACACCTGCAGGAAGAGCAAATGGCAGACGTTATCAAAGTGCCGGTCTCCTTCGGCGAAGTGCTGGACAAGATCACCATCCTGGAAATCAAATCCGAACGGATTGCCGACCCGGAGAAGGTGAAAAATGTTCGTCTGGAACTGGACGAACTGAGTGCCACCTGGAACGAAGCCGTTCAGGATCAGGCGGTCATTGCGGATCTGCGCAAGCAGCTGAAAGCCGTTAACGAGGAACTCTGGGAAATCGAAGACGACATCCGCGACCAGGAAGCAGCCCAGGACTTTGGTCCGAAGTTCATCGAACTGGCCCGTGCCGTCTACGTAACCAACGACAAGCGCGCCGCCATCAAGAAAGAGGTCAACCTGGCGCTGGGCTCCCGCTTCGTGGAAGAAAAGACCTATCAGGACTACACAGCCCGCAAGTAAAGCGGCCTACTCCGGCGCTGAAACCTCCATTCCCTCTCCCCTCGCGGGAGAGGGTCAGGGAGAGGGGGCTGTATCAGTGCTGCTCAACCCACCGATCCAACATCCCGGTAACTTCCTCCACTGACACCATCTCCATCGCCCCTTCGAACTCCGCCTTGGCACCCCACCGCGCTTCATCAACGGTTTTCCCCGTAAACCGCTCCAACGCCTCCGGATAGCGATTCACGCACCATTCAAGCGAATTGTAGGGGCCAGAGCGGTAGGGGTTACTCGCCGCGTAAATACCGAGTACATCAGTGCCCATCGCACTGGCAATATGGGCCGGGCCGGTATCCGGGGCCACAGCAAGGTCAGCATGGCCCAGCAGCGCAGCCAGCTGTTTCAGCGTATCCTTGCCACAGATATTATGTGCCCGCTCCTCCATGGCCTTCTCTATGGCAGAACAGAACTCCGCCTCAAAGGGCGCCGGACTACCCACCAGAATCACCTTCATGCCATGAACACGAATTGCGTGATCGGCCAAGCGTGCATAACGTTCCGCCGGCCAGTTGCGAAGGGTGTGGCTGGCACAGGGGCTGAGCACCAGGTTCCTGCGGTCTGCTGCCAGTTGGGCGCGGGCAAACTCATGATCTTCCTCTATCAGGGGGATGATCCATTTTGGTGCGGCCGGTTTCAGCCCCAGGGGCTCCAGAAAACTCGCCAGGCAATCCCGCACATGCTGTTGCGGTGCCGGAGCAATCCGCC
>CAZFPG010000087.1:0-10951 GCA_964521055.1 uncultured Marinobacter sp. | reverse complement strand
GTGGCAAGCAAAAAGCTTCTGGGGGAAATCTGTGATCTGGTGATTGTGGTCGGAGGTGACGGAAGCCTGCTTGGCGCGGCCAGGGAGCTGGCAAAATCCAAGATACCGCTGTTGGGTGTGAATCGTGGCCGCCTGGGCTTTCTGACCGATATTTCACCGTCTGATCTGGAAGAGCGGCTGGGCAAGGTCCTCGCCGGCGAATACATCGAAGAGACGCGATTCCTCCTGGACGGGCATGTGGAGCGCAATGGCCAGCCACTCGGGTTCGGAACGGCACTGAATGACGTGGTGCTCCACCCGGGTAAATCCACACGGATGATTGGCTTCGATCTGTATATTGACGGTCATTTCGTATATAGCCAGCGATCAGATGGGCTTATTGTAGCCACACCAACCGGGTCGACTGCGTATTCGCTTTCGGCGGGCGGGCCCATCATGCATCCCAAACTGGATGCCGTTGTACTGGTGCCCATGTTCCCGCACACCCTGAGCAGCCGGCCGATCGTGGTGGATGGAAAAAGCGAGATCAAACTGGTCATCGGGGAGACCAACGAAACCTATCCCCAGATCAGTTTCGACGGTCAGATGAACATTGCCTGTGCACCCGGCGATATCATCCGTATCACCAAGAAGCCCTTCAAGATCCGACTTATTCACCCAGCGGATCACAATTTTTACGCCACATGCCGGGACAAGCTGGGCTGGGCCAGTGAGATTTCAGCGAGTTAAAAACATGGCAGGACAGGCAAGATCCGCGAGCCGCGGCTACGATATCATCGGCGATATTCACGGATGTGCGCATACCCTGGAGCGGCTGCTGAAGCAGATGGGATACCGTAAGAGAAACGGTGTGTACGAGCATCCGCGACGGCAGGCGATTTTTATCGGCGACATTATTGACCGGGGGCCCCGTATCCGTGAGGCCCTGCACCTGGTGCGGGACATGGTGGAGCATGGCTCTGCCCGTATTGTCATGGGTAATCATGAATACAACGCCCTGGGCTACTGTACTCGCGCGCGGCCGGGCAGCGGCAAGAAGTTTCTGCGTGAGCACAATGCCCGCCATGACCGGCTGATCCGTGAAACCCTCGAGCAGTTCGAGCATTACCCCCACGAGTGGAACGAGTTTCTGGAATGGTTCTACACCATCCCGCTTTTTATCGACGAGCCGGATTTCCGGGCCGTGCATGCCTGCTGGGACAGTGAGCTGATCAACAAATTCAAGGAAAGCCAGGGTGGTGCCTGCATTGACGACGATTTTCTCCATGCATCCGCTGCCATTGAGTCCTTCGCCGGCCAGGTGATGGATACCCTCCTGCGCGGCACGGATCTGCGTTTGCCGCCAGGGGTGAAAATTACCGGTAAGGACGGGTATGTGAGGGAGTTCTTCCGCACCAAGTTCTGGGCTGACAATCCGAAAACCTATGCGGATGTGGTCTTCCAGCCAGACCCTCTGCCGGAAGAGGTTGCCTGCCGGGAGCTGACAGAGGCAGAACGCAGCCAGTTGATCAGCTATCCGAACCACGCACCGCCGGTGTTTGTGGGCCATTACTGGATGGAAGGAGAACCGGCGCCGCTCAAACACAACGTTGCCTGTATCGACTTCAGCGCCGTCAAATACGGCAAGCTGGTAGCCTACCGGCTCGACGGCGAACGTACGCTCTCCCGGGACAAGTTTGTCTGGGTGGATGTGGAACGCCCGGAACAGCCGGAATATCCTACCAGTGAAGACAGTGTGGCGAGGTAGCCTGTGTATCGCATCAAGCAGATCGAAACCACGGTGAATCTGGAAGGCTTCAGCCGCTGGCTGAAAGAGCAGGGTGTCAGCCACCGGATCACCGAAGAGAGCGGATACCAGGTGTTGTGGCTTGAGAATCCAGAGCATACCGAGCCGGTTCTGCGGGCCCTCGAGCGTTTCCTGAGCGAGCCGGAGATCCAGCAGGCGGTGAATACAACTGCACAGTCGCCGGTGTTTGTGGGCGGTCGCTGGCAGCCGTCACCACGCCATGCACCAATAGTGCTGGGGATGATTCTGCTGGCTCTGCTGATGGCATGGGTTACCGCCATGGGGCAGAACCAGTTGTCCACCCTGTTGATGTTTGTAGACCCACAACTCTACGATTGGGGAACCATGGCGGAGCGGGTTCAGGCGCTGTCTTCAACCCTGGCAAGTGGTCAGCTCTGGCGTTTGATAACCCCGGATTTCCTGCATTTCAGCTGGACTCACATTATCTTCAACTCGGTCATGCTGTGGTTCCTGGGTAGCCAGATAGAATGGTTTGACGGCCGTACCCGCCTGCTGGTGCTGTTTCTGGTGACCAGCCTGCTCTCCAACGGGCTGCAGTACATAGTCTCCGGCCCATTGTTCGGCGGCCTGTCTGGCGTGGTTTATGGCATTCTTGGATACTGCTGGCTGAGTCAGCGGAGGCTGCCGAGGTTCCAGTTTCCACCGGCGCTGATAACCTTCGCCGTGGCCTGGATGGTCATCGGGTTCACGCCATTGCCAGAAGCGCTGGGGTTGGGGCGCATGGCGAACGAGGCCCATCTCGGAGGTTTTGTGGCGGGCCTGGCGCTGGCGGCAATTCTGCCGGCACAAAAAAAAGCCCCGCGAAATCGCGGGGCATGAAAAGAGCATTTAGCTCCTGATGAGAGAGACCAAATGAACACGACCTCGGTCATTTGGTGAGTTAATGATAATCATTATCGTTTATTGTTGTCAACGGGTTTGCTCACTTTTTTTGCTGGAAAGTGACTCCTGGGTAGCTGGAGAATGAAATGACATACGAAGAGCTGATCAAGCGCCTGGATCCGGCGGTCTACCAGAGCCTCAAGCGTGCCCTGGAGCTGGGCAAATGGCCGGATGGCCGTAAGCTGAGTGACGAGCAGCGCTCCATTAGCATGGAAGCGGTCATCTACTACGAGGATCATCACCAGATTCCCATGGAAGAGCGGGTAGGGTATCTCGATCGTGGCAAAAAGGCAGGAACCGCCTGTGATCCCAGTGTGGCTCGTACTGCCGGAAATTCCTCCGCTGGAGCGGCGGACTCCGGCCAGTTCTTCGAGGTGAAGTCTTGACGGCACTGGTTGATGTTACCGGCCGCCTCCGTAAGATGCCGGCAGAGCCCGGCAATCCGGTGAGCTATACGATCCGGGTGGGGGATACCCTGGTACCTCTGAATGAGATGATCGGCTACCCGCTACAGCTTGATTTTGATGGGGTGATACGCTGTATCCATTGTGATCGTAAGACCAACAAGAGCTTCAATCAGGGGTATTGTTACCCCTGCTTTCGCAAACTGGCTGCCTGTGACAGCTGCATCATGAGTCCGGAGAAGTGTCATTACCATCTGGGCACCTGCCGTGAGCCGGAGTGGGGAGAGACCCACTGCATGATTGAACACGTGGTCTACCTGGCCAACTCTTCCGGCCTTAAAGTCGGTATTACCCGGGGCTCGCAAGTACCCACCCGCTGGATTGACCAGGGTGCTGTCGATGCCATCCCCATGGTGAGGGTGGCCACCCGACAGCTGGCCGGTTTTGTTGAGGTGGCCTGTAAGAACCACGTTGCAGACCGCACCAACTGGCGGGCGATGCTGAAGGGCGACGTGCCGGAGCTGGATCTGGTTGAGGAACGCCGTCGCATGCTTGAACTCATAGCCGATGACCTGGCCGCGTTGCGGGCCAACCATGGCGAAAATGCCATCAGGTCTGTCGACGAAGACAGTCTTGCATTGAGTTACCCGGTGCAGGTGTGGCCCCGGACGGTAAAAACCCATAATCTGGATAAATCACCTTCGGCCGAAGGTAAGTTACAGGGGATCAAGGGCCAGTATCTCATCCTCGACACAGGCGTCATCAATATCCGTAAGTATACCGGTTACGAAGTCCGCTTCCGGGTCTATCCCAACGCCTGAATCAGACCCCATAATTTCTGGAGAAAGCGAATGCGTACCAGCCAGCCACAAACTATTTACCTGAAGGATTATCGAGTCCCCGTTTTTCTGGTGGACCACGTGGATTTGCGGTTCGAGTTGTTTGAGGATGGGGCCCGGGTGCACAGCGTTCTGTCAATGCGCCGCAATCCGGACAGCGACAGCCCTGACAAAAGCCTTGAACTGAACGGCGATAGCCTGACGACGCTGGAGTCTGTCAGCCTCGATGGGCGTGAGTTGGCAAAAGACGCCTACGAAGACCTTGTCGATAAACTGCTGGTTCATGAAGTGCCGGACAGCTTTGAGCTGGGGGTGGTCACCTGGCTCGAACCCCAGAACAACACTCGCCTGGAAGGCCTTTACCAGTCTTCCGGCATGTTCTGTACCCAGTGCGAGGCGGAAGGTTTCCGCTGCATTACCTACTTCCCGGACCGCCCTGATGTAATGGCCCGTTTCCGTACCCGAATCGAGGCAGACAAGGCCAGATATCCGATCCTTCTTTCCAACGGCAACGACGTTGAAAAGGGTGACCTGGAGGACGGCAGGCATTTCGTCACCTGGGAAGACCCGTTCCCCAAGCCAAGCTACCTGTTTGCCCTGGTGGCAGGCGATCTGGTGGAAAAGCGGGACAGCTTCCATACCATGTCCGGCCGGGACATCGATCTGCGCATGTATGTGGAGCCGCGTAACGCCGAGAAGTGTGATCACGCCATGGATTCCCTGAAGCGAGCGATGCGCTGGGACGAAGAAGTGTATGGCCGCGAATACGACCTGGATATCTTCATGATCGTGGCGGTGGATGACTTCAACATGGGTGCCATGGAGAACAAGGGGCTGAATATCTTCAACTCCTCCTGTGTTCTGGCCAGCCAGGAAACCGCAACCGACCTGGCCTTCCAGCGTATCGAGTCCATTGTTGCCCACGAGTATTTCCACAACTGGTCCGGCAACCGTGTTACCTGCCGCGACTGGTTCCAGTTGAGCCTGAAGGAAGGTTTTACGGTGTATCGGGACTCACAGTTTTCCTCCGACATGGGCTCGCCCACGGTCAAGCGGATCGAAGATGCCACCATGTTGCGCACGGCCCAGTTCGCCGAGGACTCCGGCCCCATGGCGCACCCGGTGCGCCCCGAGTCCTACATGGAAATCACCAACTTCTATACCCTGACGATCTATGAAAAGGGGTGTGAGGTGGTCGGAATGATCCATACACTGCTCGGCCCCGACCTGTTCCGCAAGGGCAGCGATCTATACTTCGAGCGCCACGACGGCCAGGCCGTGACCACCGACGACTTCGTCCGCGCCATGGAAGATGCCAGTGGCCGCGATCTGTCCCAGTTTCGCCTCTGGTATGAGCAGGCAGGTACGCCTGAGCTGACAGTTCAGGACGAATATGATCAGGCAGCCGGTATCTATCGCCTGACGATTGATCAGACCATTCCGGACACACCGGGCCAGGCCAATAAAAAGCCGCAGCATATCCCGTTTGCTGTCGGGCTTCTTGGAACGGACGGTGAATCCCTGCCGCTGAAACTGAGCGCCGGTGAGAAAAATGCACCAACAGATCGGGTGCTTGAGCTGACAGAAGCCAGCCATACCTTTGAATTCCATGATGTGCCGGAGCGTCCGGTTCCTTCACTGCTGAGAAACTTCTCGGCCCCGGTCAGGGTTTGCTATCCCTGGACCCGGGGCCAGTTGACGTTCCTGATGAGCAATGACCCGGACGGATTTAACCGCTGGGATGCGGGCCAGAGGCTGGCTGTTGACGTGATCAACGGGCTGGTGGGAGATACAGGAAGCGAAGCGGTTGATTCCGGCTTGACCGACGCATACCGGAGCCTGTTGACGGACGCGTCCCTGGATCAGGCGCTGGTTGCAAAAATGCTCCAATTGCCCTCTGAAGCCTATCTCATCGAACTGGCAGACAAGCCGAATGTGCCGGCCATTCATCAGGCCCGGGAGAGGGTGCTTGGGCATCTTGCTACCGAACTGCGGGACGATCTGCTTGCCTGTTACCACCGCAACGCCATCGACGGGCGCTACGAGGTGACCCCGGAAGCCGTTGCCCGCAGGAGTCTGCGAAATACGTCGCTTGCCTGGTTGCTGCATACGGACGACGAGGAAGGCCGGTCACTGGCGGTAGCTCAGTTTGGTGAGGCAGATAACATGACTGACCGCATGGGTGCGCTGCGGGCATTGGTCAACTCGGGTTATGAGCAGGAGCGCGAACAGGCCCTGAACACCTTCTACGAGAAGTGGAAAGGCGACCCGCAGGTGGTGGAACAGTGGTTTGCAGTTCAGGCGGGCAGCACCCGTACCGG
Organism: uncultured Marinobacter sp.; assembly: GCA_964521055.1. GTDB lineage: Bacteria > Pseudomonadota > Gammaproteobacteria > Pseudomonadales > Oleiphilaceae > Marinobacter. The sequence goes on along the minus strand of CAZFPG010000087.1, from coordinate 4,698 downwards.
GGACCTGCGGAAAATCCGCGAACTGATGGCTCATCCGGCCTTCGACTGGAAAAACCCCAACAAGATCCGCTCGGTAATAGGTGTCTTTGCTGGTCAGAACCTGCCAGCGTTCCATGCCGAGGATGGATCCGGCTACCAGTTCCTCGAGGAGCAGGTGCGCCGGCTGGACGACAGCAACCCGCAAATCGCCGCCCGGCTGGTCTCACCGCTGACCCGCTGGCGTAAATTTGCTCCCGTGCATGGCGGGAAGATGAAGACCGCGCTTGAATCCATCAGGGACAAGTCCGGATTGTCCCGGGATGTCTACGAGGTGGTCCATAAAAGCCTGGCGGGCCAGTAACGGGGACAGCTTGCGCGCGTATCCACCTCTGTTCCCACGGAAGCTGTCACAGGTGGATACAAAATCGCACTTTCGGTCGATAGACAATGTTGGTCAATCGGCTAATCTGTCAGGAGCCGGTATTTCCATGACAACACAATAAGAAAAGCCTTATACAGGGCTTTCAGACAGGTTTAAGGTTAAACAATGAAATACAAAAACAACGTGATTCTGGGCAGTCTGTTTGCGTTTTCTGTCTTTGCCATGCCAGTCAGCGCTGCGGTTTCATCCAGTGAAGCCGCTCGCCTCGGGCAGGACCTGACTCCATTTGGTTCCGTAAAGGCCGGCAACGACGCCGGGACCATCCCGCCCTGGACCGGAGGGCTGACCGAAGCCCCTGAGGGCTATCAGGGCAGTGGCCAACACCACATTGACCCGTTTCCGGATGACGAAGTCCTTTTTACCATTAACGCGTCAAACATGGACCAGTACGACGAGCACCTGACTGACGGCCTTCGTGCCATGCTGGACACCTACCCGACCACCTTCCGCATTCCGGTTTACAAAAGCAGGCGTACCCACGCGGTGCCGGACTGGGTTGCCGAAAACACCAGGGAAAATGCCGTTGAGGCTGAGATCGTCGGTGAAGGGGAGGGGCTTGACGGCGCTTTCGGGGGTTACCCGTTTCCGATCCTGCACGGTAACGATGAAGAAAAGGCCTGGCAGGTTATCTGGAATCATCTGACACGCTGGCGCGGAGTCAACGTTACCCGCCGGTCCAGTGAAGTTGCTGTACAAACGGATGGCGACTACTCACTGGTGACATCCCAGCAGGAAGCCTTCTTCAATTTCTACAACCCTGAGGGCAGTGAGGAAGAGCTGGATAACGTCATCTTCTACTATCTCTCGTTCACCCAGTCCCCACCCCGCCTTGCCGGTGGTGCCATCCTGGTTCACGAAACCCTCAACCAGATCATCAATCCCCGTAATGGATGGGGCTACAACGCAGGTCAGCGCCGTGTTCGCCGGGCGCCCAACCTGGGCTATGATTCCCCGATTGCAGCAGCGGACAACCTCAGAACCGCCGACGATACCGATATCTTTAACGGTGCGCTGGACCGGTACAACTGGAACTACGAGGGAATGCGTGAAATCTACATTCCCTACAACAACTACCGCCTTGGTGAGGAAGGAACGCCTTACTCCGAGATTCTGGGTATTTCTCACCTCAATCCGGACCTGACCCGGTGGGAGCTGCATCGGGTGCACGTTGTGGAAGCGACCCTGAAACAGGGAGAGCGCCATATCTATGGCAAGCGGCGTTTTTACGTGGATGCCGACAGCTGGAATACTGTTCTGCTGGATCAATACGATGGTCGCGGTGAACTTTGGCGCGTGACCATGGGCATGCTGAAGAATTACTATGAATTACCTGGCGTCTGGACCGTTCTGGACGTATATCATGACCTGCAGGCGCGCCGGTATCACGTGCTGGGTCTTGATACCGAAGAGAAAACCACCCGCAAGTTCACCGACGACGTGCCTAATCCGCGTTATTTCTCTCCGGCGTCCCTGCGCCGAAGGAGTGTGCGCTAACGCCCACGATCGTCGATCAGGGGAGATTTCGCCAGAGATGGATGGCGACGAATATACCGGTGGCTCCACGGCCACCGGTATATTCATAATATAGGCCGGTATTACCGGTGAAATCAGAGTGACACAGTTCAATACAACATATAGGCAATCTGAATGGCTACAAGGTTGATGTGCAAGACTCTGGGAGCGGCCTGTCTTGGAGTGTCCATGGCACTGTCCGCGCCCTCGGTGTTTGCGCTTGCAGATATCATCGAAACCCCTTCCCGGCCAACACTGCTCGCGGCAGAGCACCTGCTCAACGACGCGGATCGCGCGGGCGAGCGTATCGTGGCGGCTGGTGAGCGTGGTCATATCATATTCTCCGATGACGAGGGTAAAACCTGGGTGCAGGGCCAGGTTCCTGTCTCCGTGACCCTGACTGGCGTCGACTTTGGTACCGACACTCACGGCTGGGCTGTTGGTCACAGCGGTGTCGTTCTCCATTCAGGCGACGCGGGTGTGAGCTGGGAGCTTCAGCTCACCGGCATTGAAGCGGCGGAGCTGGCCATAGAGAGCCGGCAGGAGCAGATAGAAGAGCTTGAGCAGGAAATTGAAGAAGCACCGGAAGAAGAAAAGACTGATCTGGAGTGGGCTCTGGATGATCTGATCTTCTCGATGGAAAACATGGAGTCCGACCTTGAGATCGGTCCGGTAAACCCGCTTCTCGACGTCTGGTTTGAAAACGAGAATCACGGTTTTGTGGTCGGTGCCTACGGCATGTTTCTGCGTACTACGGACGGTGGCGAAACCTGGCGTGACTGGTCTCCGAAGATCGAGAACCCCAGTGCATTTCACCTGAACGGTATTACCAGAATCACCGGAGGCGCGCTGGTCATTGTGGGTGAGGCCGGCCAGATCTTTGTTTCCGTTGATGGTGGTGAGAGCTGGGAAAAACGTGAAAGCCCCTATGAAGGTTCACTGTTTGGCGCTATTGGCACAGGCCAGGTCAACGAGGTTCTGGCATTTGGCCTGCGCGGCAATATGTTTCTCTCCACTGACCTGGGCAAGAACTGGAAAGTGGTTCCGAATGAAGCCGGTGCAACACTCAACAATGGTGTGGTTGCAGATGACGGCAGAATTACCCTGGTGGGTAACGGCGGCACAGTCCTGATGAGTTCCAACGGCGGCGAGTCTTTCCGGCCCTACTCAAGGGATGACCGGGAAGGCGTCATGGACGTTGTACCGATTTCCGGAACCAATCTCCTGATCGTGGGCGAGGGTGGCGTGAAGTTTACCGACGCCCGCGGCAAGAGCCTTCGATAACGCCCTGATGCGGCACCAACAGATTGTAAAACTAGAGGGGCTTTTGAATGTCGAACCCGAAGCATGACAAGGGCGAGCATTACCTGACTACACCGAAGGCAGAACCTTTCCTGGAGAGGCTGATCTTCAACAATCGGGTAATAATCCTGATTGCATTTTTCTTCCTGACGCTGTTTCTCGGCTACAACGCCGTCAAAATCCAGCCGGATGCCAGTTTCGAGCGGATGATCCCGCTGGAGCATCCATACATTGTCAACATGCTGGAGCACAGGAACGACCTGGAAAACCTGGGCAACTTTGTGCGTATCGCCGTGGAAGTGGAAGAAGGCGATATCTTCACTGAAGAGTACATGGAGACCCTGAAACAGATCACCGATGAGGTGTTCTATCTCAACGGGGTTGATCGTTCCGGGCTGAAATCTCTCTGGACCTCGAACGTTCGCTGGGTGGAGGTCACCGAGCAGGGGTTCCAGGGCGGTACCGTTATTCCGGATAACTACGACGGTTCCCGGGAGAGCCTGGAACAACTGCGTCAGAACGTACTCCGGTCGAACGAAGTAGGGCGTCTGATTTCAGACAACTTCCGTTCCACCATCGTGTATGCGCCACTTTACGAAAGTAACCCGGAAACCGGCGAGCCACTGGACTATGGTGAGTTCTCGCGCCAGCTGGAAGAAAAAATACGGGACAAGTACGAAGAGCAGAACCCGAAGATTGATATCCACATCGTTGGTTTTGCCAAGAAAGTAGGTGACCTGATTGAGGGTATTGGCTCCATCGCATGGTTTGCCGGTATCACCATTATCCTTACCACCCTGCTGCTGTTCGGTTATTCCCGCTGCATTACGGGGACGCTGGTGCCGGTGTTTACCTCGATCGTCGCGGTGTTCCTGCAGTTGGGTACCTTGAGGCTGCTGGGCTACGGGCTTGATCCGTACTCCGTTCTGGTTCCGTTCCTGGTGTTTGCCATCGGTATCAGTCACGGCGTCCAGATCGTTAACGCCATGGCGGTGGAGGCGGCAAAAGGGTTTGACTCCGTCACCGCCGCACGCCTGGCGTTCCGGGCGCTCTATATCCCGGGCATGCTGGCTCTGATTTCAGATGCCTTCGGCTTCCTGACCCTGTTCTTTATCGAAATTGATGTCATCCGGGATCTGGCGGTTGCCGCCGGTATTGGTGTGGCCTTCGTTATCCTGACCAATCTGGTGCTGCACGTACTGATTATGTCCTACCTTGGCATTTCCAAGGGCGGCGTCCGTCATGTCCAGAATCATGGTGAAAAGCAGGATCGCAAGTGGCGCACCATGTCTTACTTCGCGCATCCGGGTGTAGCGCCAATCTCGCTGCTGATTGCCGTGATTGGCCTGGGCCTTGGCCTTTACTACAAGCAGGGCCTGAAAGTCGGTGACCTTGATCAGGGCGCACCGGAGCTGAGGGCGGACTCCCGCTATAACAAGGATAATGCTTTTATCATCGACAAC
>CAZFPG010000086.1:0-11015 GCA_964521055.1 uncultured Marinobacter sp. | reverse complement strand
GTATTGTTCCATGGCGTTCATGCCGAAGGGCATGCTGGTGAAAAACAGGGTATTGGGAACCTTGCCTTTCCAGTAATAGGAAGCAGAGTGGCCCATGTCGTACTGGCCTGCCTTGACCATGTCAAACACGCCCAGTGGCGACTTATGCTTGTTGGCGGAATCGATGCGGACCTTGAGCCGGCCGTCGGACATTTTTTCGACACGTTCGGCGAAGTTCTTGGTGGTGTCACCAAAGATCGGAAAGTTAGGGCCCCAGGTCTCTGCCAGGCGGAGGGTGAATGTGTCTTGAGCGAGGGCTTGTGTGGAAGCAACGGTAGTTGCTATTGCCAGCACAGCCGCGGATAGAACAGAACGGATCTTCATTGCTCTTCTAGCCTCTTTTGTCATTGTTGTGTGTAAGAGCCTCTCCCGGGTATCGGGATGAGTAACTCGTTACTCTAGGCCAAATTAGCAACAATCGACAGCCAACGGAACGAAAAACCACTGTTTCTAAGACATAGGTCTTAGCTTTTGGCGGTCCGGCGCACTGCCTTGGTGCAGGCTGTTGCTACAGGAGTTGCATTTGCTCACCGGCAGGCCGCCGGAAAAGATCGGTGCGCAGTGGCTCGGGTTTATGCCTGCCCAGCCCAAGGCTTCTGGCTTTCCTGTTGAAACGCTGGCGTACCAGGTCTGAATAAGGGCCGGTTCCGGTCATTCTCGTGCCCCACTGTGCCTGGTAACTTTTGCCGCCTCTGAGGTCCCGGATACGGGACATCACGTGTTCCGCGCGCAGGGGGAAGTGCCGGTGCAGCCAGTCCTGGAACAGTTCGTCCAGCTCCAGCGGCAGGCGAAGCATGATCCAGCTCGCCTGCTCGGCGCCGGCCCCGGAAGCGGCCTCCAGTATCGCCTCGATCTCATGGTCGTTGATAAAGGGAATGACAGGGCCAAGGATGATACCGGTTGGTACCCCGGCCGCGCCAAGTTCACGAATGACCTTCAGGCGTGTGGCCGGCGCCGCGGTTCTTGGCTCCATCTGCCGCTTCAGGGTGTTGTCCAGGGTGGTAAGGCTCACACGGACGGAGCAGAGGCCCTGGCCAGCCAGTTCCGACAACAGGTCGAGGTCACGCAGGATAAGGGATCCCTTGGTGATAATGGACACCGGGTGGCGATACTCGGCCAATACCTTGAGGATGTTGCGGGTAATTTCCCGGTGCTTTTCGATTGGCTGGTAGGCATCGGTGTTCATGCCCAGTGCAATGGGTGATACCTGGTAGCCGGGCTTGTCGAGTTCCCTTCGAAGCTGCGCGGCGGCATTGGGTTTGGCGATCAGCCGGGTCTCGAAGTCCAGCCCCGGGGACATGTCCCAGTACGCATGGGTGGGTCGGGCAAAGCAGTAAATGCAGGCATGCTCACAGCCACGGTACGGATTGATGGACTGGTCAAACGGAATATCCGGTGACTGGTTCCGGCTGATAATAGTGCGCACCTGCTCGTCCACCACCTCCGTTGCCAGGGAATCGGGGCAGGTTTCATCAGCCGGGTCCCGGTACCAGCCGTCATCATGCTGGCGGTCCGTCACGATGGGCTGGAAGCGGTTCTGTGGGTTAAGCGGTGTCGCGCGCGTTTTCATCGTCGGGCTCAAAAAACTGTATGTATGTACAGTGTATGCTGATCTGGGAGCACTGACAACCCGGAAAGTGGTCGCCGGACGTCCCTGACGGGTCGCCGCTGCGCTCTGCGTCATGGCGCGTTACGTATATTTCGTCTACATTTTTCAGGTTGTGCCAAGATAGTTGGAGGGGAGTGAACATGGAGGTTGCACGATGCGCTAGCACCTTAATCCTGGAGAACGGCCATGAAAAAAATAATGCTAACTTTAGTTCTTGTTTTGTTCGCGTCGACGGCGTTCGCTCACGGAGGCGGTTGCCGGAAAGACAGTCCCCCCGGGCAATGCTGCCACGCAGGCTCACAGCCTTATCATTGCCACTAAGAGTATTTCTTCCAGCGGACCTCGGCTGTGTGAGCCATAACCATAAGGTCAACCGGACACCAAAAGCGTACCGCTTTTGGTTCCCTCCGCTGCCGTTCCAAACCCCAGTTTTTGGCAAGAACATTTTTGGGGCCGAGTTTCCACTCCTAAGGCGCCACCTATAAATTTTGACAAGCATATGGTGCTGGTTGTTTTAGGAAGCGCAAGAAGTGGCGGGGCCTTAGAGATAGAAGTCAAAAAGTCAGCCGGCACCGAGGAAGTGACGAACTATGTGGTTAGCGTGTCGCTCGATGACGATGGTCAAATGGAAGACATGGTCATGGAAAGTTAGCGGCGACACCTAACTCTGCGAACGCATGAGCTTTCAGCCACGACAAAAAATTGTAAGAATCAGGCGGTGGGAACGGCCCAGAATTGGGTTTTTCTGCAGCCTTGTTTGGTGCACACGGAAACGGGGAAACAATGCTTCTGCTCGACCATGTATCTATCACAGTGAAAGATCTTGATCTCTGTAGTCCTTTCTACGAAGCGGTCATGAAGACTTTAGGCGCCGAAAAAATCTACGCTACGGCAGATGCAATTGGTTTCGGGACTCGTTGTAGTGCTGCCGATGACACTCACACATACCTGACGGTTCTGTCATCTCCCAATGCAAGCGGAGATTCGCGGCGTCATTGGTGCTTCAAGGCGATGGACAGGGCGACCGTGAGCAGGTTTCACCAGATCGGACTTCAGTATGGTGGAAAGGATAATGGTGCCCCGGGGCTTCGTCCTGATTACCACGAGCACTACTTCGGTGCCTTTTTACTCGATCCTGAAGGCAATTGCCTGGAGGCAGTCTGTCACCGAGCAGAGTACTCCTAAATAACGTTAGCAGGTACCCATGACCTTACACATTGAAACTCCGCTTATCGAATCCTCCGCGATGAGCATCCCCACATGGCGTTCGGTTTGGCTTAAACTCGACGCACTGCAGCCGCCTGGTTCCTTCAAGATCCGGGGTATCGGCTATGCGTGTGAGACCTATCTCGCCCGGGGTGCTCGCAGGTTCGTTTCGTCCTCTGGAGGAAATGCGGGCTTGGCTGTCGCTTACGCGGGGCGTCGTTTAGGTGTTCCCGTAACAGTTGTGGTGCCTGAAACCACCACTGAAAGGGCTAAGGAACTCCTGCAGTTGGAGAAGGCGGAGGTCATTGTGCACGGTGTATCCTGGCAAGAAGCCAACGCCTTTGCGCAATCGTTAATCGGCGCATCGGATGCGTTTCTTCATCCGTTTGACGACCCCCTGCTTTGGCAAGGCCACGCTACGCTGATCGATGAGGTTTTTCGTTCTGGCTTTAAACCAGACGCTGTCGTGCTCTCTGTCGGTGGCGGTGGCCTGATGTCGGGTGTCATTGAAGGACTTCATCGCAACGGATGGGGTGATATTCCTGTTTTCGCCGTAGAAACCACCGGCGCCGCATCATTTCATGCAGCGGTGGGGGCCGGTCATCCGGTTGAGCTGGAGCAGATCACAAGCATTGCCACCTCGCTTGGGGCCAAGCGCGTTTGCGATAAAGCCTTTCAGTGGTCCAGGCGGCACCCAATCCACAGTGTGGTGGTATCAGACCAAACTGCACTGGCTGCCTGCGAACGTTTTCTTGACGACCATCGCATATTGGTGGAGCCAGCCTGCGGTGCAAGCCTGGCAGTGGCCTATGAAAATGCCCCGGAGCTTGAAAGCTTTAGCAATATCCTGGTTGTGGTATGTGGCGGCGCCACTTCGACAATTGACCAGATCAGGGAGTGGCGAAGAAGCGCCCGCGTTTCTAACCAATGTGACGCTTGATGGCATCCAGCAGCAGCGACAATGCCAGGGGTTGGTGCCGGCGGCTGCGGTACAGGCCGAATATGCCCAGGGGCTCCGGTCGCAGTTGCTCCAGTACCGGCACCAGTTCACCGGACTCCAGGCTCTGACGCACCTCCAACTGCGGTAGCAGGGCAATTCCCAACCCGGCCCGGGCAGCATTTGTCAGCAGCGAGGACTCATTGGCGCTGAAGTTGCCCGCCACCTCCAGAGCCACACGCTCGCCATCCGCCTGCCGAAAATGCCACAACCCACGACTGAACTGACTGTAGTGCAGGCAGTTGTGCATAGCCAACTGCTTCGGTTCGCTCGGTCGGCCATGCCGGGCCAGGTAATCGGGGCTGGCGCACAATACCGACTCGCACTCACCCAGCCTCCGGGCAATGACGTTGGGGTCAAGGTCGTTGGTCAACCGGATCGCCAGATCGATGCGTTCCTCCACCAGGTTGACCGCCTGGTTGCTGACCTGGAGGTCAATCCCCAGTGCCGGATAGAGGGCGAGGAACTCCGGCAGCCAGGGCATTAACAGGTGCTCGGCACTGAACTGGGCGCAGGCCACCCGCAGCCGCCCGGCCGGCGTTTCCGCTTCCTGCTGATCGGCAATGCGCTCAGCCACCTCGACCAGTTCCCTGCTTTGCTCCAGCACCCGCTCCCCCGCCACTGTCAGGGAGAGCTTGCGGGTCGAGCGATGCAGCAGCCGGGTACCTGCCCAGTTCTCCATCTGCTCCAGGTAGCGGCTGACCATCGGCCGGGACATAGCCAGCACCCGGGCCGCGGCACTGAGGCTTCCCTGTTCGCAAATACATTTGAAAACAATGGCGGCTTTAACCCTGTCCATTCACTTACCTGCTCGATTTATGCAACAAACCATCAACGATTATGGGGATTCTGTTTCTAAATGAGAAATCTACAATAGCAATTCTGGTACGAAGAGGCTCGGCAAGCGGGCCAATGAAACGTTTTACCCCAAACCACCGAGACAAAGAGGTCATCATGAACAAAGCACGTACTTTCCTTGCTGCAACGGCTCTGCTCGCCAGTGCCAGTACCCTGGCCGCCGACCTGGAGCTGACCGTCTACAACCCGGGGGAGAAGGGCGTTTTTCCCGTGACTTCCACCCTGATCACCGGGCCATCGGAAGCAATGCTGGTGGATGCCCAGTTCAGTACCACCGATGGTGATGCGCTGGTGGAGCTGATTCGCGACAGCGGAAAGACCCTGACTACCATCTACATCAGCGGCGGTGACCCGGATTTCTACTTTGGCCTGCAGCCACTGGTGGCGGCGTTTCCCGAGGCCAGGGTGGTTGCCAGCCCGGCGGTGGTGGAACACATCAACGCCACCAGGGCCCGCAAGATTGACTACTGGGGGCCAAAGCTGGGCGACGGCGCTCCAGACCGGGTGATCGTGCCCGAGGCCAGCGAGCGCACTGAGTTCCGGGTGGATGGCGAGCCGGTGGAAGTACACCACATCAATACCCACCAGGCTTACCTCTGGCTGCCGGGGGAGGAAACCATCCTTGGCGGTGTTGCGGTCTACGCCGGCACCCACGTCTGGACCGCTGACAGCCAAAGCCGTGATGCCCGCGACCAGTGGCAGGCAGTGCTCAGTGAGATGATTGACCGCCAGCCCCAGCGGGTTATCCCCGGCCACTACCTGGGTCAACTGCCCCAGGGTGCTGACGCGGTGGTCTTCACCCGCAACTACCTACAGGACTTCGAGCAGGCACTGACCGACAACAACGATTCCAGCGCCCTCATCGAGCAACTGGAGGCCCGGTATCCGAACCTGCCGGGCGAGGAGTCTCTCACTATCAGCGCCAAGGTCAACACCGGAGAGATGGACTGGTAAGGGGTTACAGGGCACAGGTCGGAAGCCCTCATGGGCCGGCCTGTGCCAACCTTCAGGGGTTGTGAGTTAATCATCACACGTCGTTCATCCGGCCAATCTGGCTGGCGAGTCTCATGGCTTCGTGTTCTTCCATCGCCTTCATTGATTCCACCAGTTCTTTTGCCTCCGGAATCTCTGCCTTGCCAGCCAGGCTGTCATAAAGGTCGATGAGCTGGTCATGAAATGCGAATACTTCCCGCTCAATACCGTCGAAGTCGAGATTGGCGTAATGACCGTCGCAGCTTTTGTGTGCTTTGATGCGTTTGTGTTCTCTGTCCAGATAGTCGTAGATTCTTGTCTTCAGGGCCTTCGGGTCGGCCTGTTTCTCGAATTCCTCGGTAATGCGCGCCAGTTCGGATTCATGATTCGCCAGGTAGTTCAGTAGCGAACTGGCGCGTTCGTCCTGGTTTTTCGTGGAGCATTCCGAAAGGCATTGGGAGAGGTTGGTATGGAGCTCGCGAGCCCAGATGATCAGGTCTTCAAAGGTTTTTATGTCCATTCGCTGCGCTCCTTCGTCACACATTATCTTGGTGGGCTGTTAATAAAATACCGATTATGCGAGTTTAGCGGAGTTCAGGACTAATATGCGATGGTCAGGATCAGCCCTTGCGATAATCTCTGTAATACTTGATCTGTACCTGAAAGGTGGAAGAAACAATGTCAGAACAACCCCCGCTGGGCATCATCGAAGGCTTCTACGGCCCCCCATGGAGCTGGGCCGAGCGTCGCCAGGTTGTGCAGATTCTGGCGCCCCACGGTTACCGGAATTACTGGTACGCACCCAAGGCCGATGCCTTCCTGCGGCGCCGGTGGAGCGAGCCCCATCCTGATCCGGTGGCCAGTGAGCTGTCTGATTTTGCCCGTTTCTGCAATGAGCAGGGGGTGCGGTTTGGTGTGGGGCTGAGCCCGTTTGAAGTTTTTAACAACTTTGATGATGCCGCAAAGGCAGCGTTGGCGGGAAAGCTGGCGGCCCTTGATCGTCTTGGCATTACCGATCTGGCCATCCTGTTTGATGATATGAAAAGCGACACGCCGGACCTGGCAGCCCGCCAGGCGGAGATCATTCACTGGGTGGCGGAACGAAGCGGCGCCGGCCAGCTGACGGTGTGCCCTAGCTATTACTCTGACGACCCGGTTCTGGACCGTGTGTTTGGCCAGCGTCCCGAGCACTATCTGGAGGACCTGGGCAGGGCGCTGGAGCCGTCAGTGCAGGTGTTCTGGACAGGAGAGGAAGTCTGTTCCCGGGAAATATCGCCAGGCCATCTCCAGCGCGTCTCCGAAGCGCTGGGGCGCAAGCCGGTGTTATGGGACAACTACCCGGTGAACGACGGTGACCGGATGTCCCGCCATCTGCATCTGCGGGGGTTTACCGGCAGACCGGCGGCCAATAGCGCGTATATTGCAGGCCATGCCATCAATCCGGCATTGCAGCCAACACTGACCACCATCCCTGCCATCACCCTGGCCCGGAGTTATGGTCAGGGGCCGGGGTATCAGTATGGCCAGGCTTTCCACCGGGCCGCCGAAGAGGTGTTGGGCAAGGCTCTGGCGCGGCAGATCACAGCTGACCTTCTGATATTGCAGGATGCCGGGCTGGAGCGAATCAGCAGCGAGCGCCACCGGGCAATGACTGAATGCTACCGTCGCTTTGATCACCCCGCTGCCGCGGAAATTCTGAAGTGGCTGGCGGGGGAGTATCAGGTGACCGACGAAATGGTGCAGACGCAGTGACCCGGCCCCGGCTGGCCAGTCAGTCCAGGTAATATTCGATAGTGGCCACTACCCTGACTGTTTTCACTGGCTGCTGCCCTTCACTGATACCGGGTGCCTGGTCGCGCGCCAGAATCTGGAACACCCCCTGGTTCGCCCGGCGCAGCTTTCCCAGTTCCGTGTTGGCGTCCCTGGCAAACTGTGCGGCGCTTTCGCGAGCGGAGGCTGTTGCCTCGGCAATCATGTCCGGCTTGATGTCGTTAAGGCTGTTGAACAGGTAGGTGGGGCCGGCCGGGCCATAATCGGATGACAGCAGTACGCCGGAGTCCACCAGCTCGCTGACTGACTGGGCAGCCTGGCGCACACGATCAATATTCTCACTGCGCACCATCAGGGTCTGGTTAATGATAAATTTCTGGCCGTTGCCACTGTCCTGGTAGGGGTTGGCGCGGGTGTCCGTTACATCCAGGCGCTGCAATTCCACCGCCTTGGTATCAATGGCCTGCAGCTCGAGAAACGCCATGATGCTTTCACGGCTTTTATGGGCAGCCTCCTGAGCTTCCTCCAGGGTATCGCCTGTGGCTACGAAACGCAGTGGCCAAAGTGCCAGGTCCGCGTTTACTTCCCGTTCCGCAACACCTTTGACGGTGACAAAACGGTCGCCGGTTCGCAGCCCGGTCAGGCCATCGGCTATCAGTGAGGCCGAAATAATGGCGGCAACGGCGAGTATCAGTGTGGGCAGAACTCTCATCACGGCTTCCTTGTGTGTTAATCCGCTGGACAAGATCGCCGTAAATTCCGGGGGCGTCAAGCACCCCCCGTGAAGTGTTAGCTTGTTGCAGCCACCTCGGCCTTTCCAGTCTTGATCATGGCGTAGCCGAACCCGATCACCAGTGAGCCGATGGCAATGGCTGCCACGTAAGGCAGTACTGCGCTCACCGCATTGGGAATGGCGAGTACAAACAGGCCGCCGTGGGGTGCCATCAGCTTCACCGCGAACAGCATGGACAGGGCACCGGTAATGGCCCCGCCCACCATGCAAACCGGAATAACCCGCAGCGGGTCCTTGGCCATGAAGGGGATGGCGCCTTCCGAGATGAAACACAGGCCCAGTACGAACGAGGCCCGCCCGGCCAGCCGCTCGGCTTCGGCAAACTTCGCGCGGGCGACAAAGCTGGCTACGCCCATGCCGATGGCCGGTACCATGCCGGCGGCCATGATCGCTGCCATGGGGGCTGAACCGCCGCTGCCTTCCGACAGCAGCCCGACGCCGAAGGTATAGGCGGCCTTGTTCACCGGCCCGCCCAGGTCGAAGCACATCATGGCGCCAAGAATCCCGCCCAGCAGTATGGCGTTAGTGGTGCCCATACCCTCCAGGAAGCCGGTCAGTCCGTCCATCAGGGCAGCAGCGGGTTCACCAATGACGTAAATCATGCCCAGGCCGGTCACCAGGCTGGCCAGCAGCGGGATGATCAGGATGGGTTTGAGGGATTCAATGCTCTCCGGCATCGGCAGTTTCTGGCTGATGAAGCGGGCTACGTAACCGGCGAGGAAGCCGGCGATGATGCCACCGAGAAAACCCGCTCCAAGTGTTCCGGCCAGGTAACCGCCGATCATGCCCGGTGCCAGGCCGGGCCTGTCGGCAATGGACCAGGCAATATAGCCGGCCAGCAACGGGATCATCAACTGGAAGGCTGTACCGCCGCCGATCTGCATCAACGCTGCCGCCAGTGTGCCTTCCTCTTCAAAGGCATCAATGCCAAAAACGAACGACAGGGCAATGAGCAAGCCACCCGCCACCACCATGGGCAGCATGAAGGACACACCGGTCAACAGGTGTTTGTAAGGGCCACGTTTCTCGCCGCCTCCCGCCGACTCCTTTTTCTTCTGACCCTCCTCGATGGTGGCGTTGGCAAGTGCGTCGTCGATGGTTGGTCCCGGCTTTTTCAGGGCATTGCCCGTGGATGTGCGCCACAGGGGCTTGTCGGCAAAACGGCTGGGGTCCACTTCGATATCGCAGGCCAGTATCACCACATCCGCCGCCTCGATTTCATCGTCGGTCAGCGGGTCCTGGGCACCCACGGAGCCCTGGGTTTCCACCCGTATCTGATGTCCTGCTGCCGTGGCGGCGCCAGTCAGGGCCTCTGCCGCCATAAAGGTGTGGGCAACACCGGTGGGGCAGGCGGTTACTGCGACGATGCGCTTGCCGGCGGAATCCGGGGCGGGGGGCTCTGCTGCCTGTGTTTCCGGAGGCTGGTAGGGCCCGGCCAGTTCTTCGGCCTGCTTCAGTACTGCCGTCGGGTCGGGCAGGGCGGCGGTTACCGGGATCTGGTAAAGGCGCTTGCCAGCGTAGGCACTCAGGTCCGTCGGCGTTCCCGTGGCTGCGATCACCAGGTCCGCAGAAGCGATGATGTCTTCGGTCAGGGAGCAGGCGATTTGCTGCGGATTGCGTATGTCGGTAACGGCTTCCCAGCCTTGCTGGTGTGCCGCCCGCTCCAGGGCCCGGGCCGCCAGGAAGCTGGTGGCAACGCCCTGGGGGCAGGCGGTGACGATAATAAGTTTCATAATGGCATCTCCCCGTTGTTGTTATGCCCGGGCCAGGGGGTGACGCGGGTTTGCAGGATCAGTTGGGTGAAGTCTTCCGCCATCGGGTCGCCGACCCCTACATGGCGCACGCACTCCGCAGAAAGCGCGGTAGCCGTGGACAGAATCTGTTCAGGCTGCTGCCGTTCAAGCAGGCCATGGATGATGCCGGCCAGCAGGGTATCGCCCGCACAGACCGTGCTGGAGGCTGGTACTGGTGGTGGTGAGGCCCGCCAGTTGCCCTGGGGCGACAGCCAGAGCACGCCCTTCTCGCCCATGGAAACCACGACATTGGCAATGCCGCTATCCTGAAGCGAGCGAGCGGCCCCGGCGATGGCGTGCAGGCTTTCCAACGGGTGACCGGCCCACTCGGCCAGTTCATCCACATTGGGCTTGATGCCGTCAGGCAGGGCCTGAAGCCCGGCTTTCAGGGCCGGGCCGCTGGTATCCAGCCAAACGGGAATTCCGGCGGCACGGGCCAGGACGACCAGTTCAGCCAGGGCGTCGGGCAGGAAACCACCCGGGAGGCTGCCGGCAATGGCAACTGCGTCGTAGTGGCCTGAGATTGAGCCAAGACAGGATTTCAGGTGTTCCGTTGCCTCAGCCGGAGCAGTAAACCCGGTGCCATTGAGGTCCGTTACCCGGCCATCGTCCTCGGCAACCTTCACATTAATGCGGTTCTGGCCTGGCACACGGACAAACCGGTCTTCGAGAATTTCCGACACGAACAGCCGTTCGAAGGGCGCTGCGTTGATTTCCCCCAGCAGCCCGGACACGGTCACGGTATGGCCAAGGCTGGACAATACACGGCCCAGATTGATGCCCTTGCCAGCCGGATCCAGGCGCGTGGTTCGCGTGCGGTTCACACTGCCCAGATTGACGCGGCCGGTTTCGACGTTCAGATCCAGGGCCGGGTTGAGCGTGATGGTGAGTATGCGGGCCACTACAACACCTCCAGGGCGTCGCGCACCTCGGCTGCGGTAGCCTTGCTCAGGGCCAGTTTTGCCTGCTCCCGGGCAT
>CAZFPG010000085.1:0-11018 GCA_964521055.1 uncultured Marinobacter sp. | reverse complement strand
GCCATGACGGTGCACAAGTCCCAGGGTTCGGAGTTTACCCACGCCTGCCTGGTGATTCCGGACCGCCTGACCCCGGTGCTGACCCGGGAACTGGTGTATACCGGTATTACCCGTGCCCGCCACTGGCTGAGCCTGGTGGTGAACCAGGAAGGTGTGCTGAAAGAGGCCGTGGGCCGTGGCGTGATCAGGGCGTCAGGGCTGGCGCGGCTGCTGGCTTGACGGAA
Source organism: uncultured Marinobacter sp. (assembly GCA_964521055.1). Classification (GTDB taxonomy): domain Bacteria; phylum Pseudomonadota; class Gammaproteobacteria; order Pseudomonadales; family Oleiphilaceae; genus Marinobacter. The sequence continues at coordinate 10,794 of CAZFPG010000085.1, read as the reverse complement.
GACACATAGTGGGAAAACAGGACAAGAGGGATGTTATGAAAGGAACAATGCAGATGCCGGGGTATGTGGCAGCGCTGTTTGTTGCTCTGTTGCTGGCCGGTTGCGCCGGTTCGTCAGTGCCGGGTGAACCGGGCGGTGATGTAGTGGCCATGCCGCTGACCAATACCTACTGGCAGCTTGAGGTCGTAGCAGGCGAGGAAGTGCCGGAAACCGGGAGCGAGCAGAAAGCCCACATACTGTTCCTGGACGATGGCCGGGTGACCGGCTACAGCGGTTGTAATCAGTACATGGGCAACTATCGGGTAGAGGGTGAGAACCTGCTGTTTGATTCCATGAGCAGTACCCGCATGGCGTGTGACGACAATCTGATCGAAGAGCTACTGTTTGCCGCCTTCGCCAAGACGGTTGGTGTTTACCTGGAAGGGACCGAACTCCGGCTGCTGGGTGAGGACGGTGAAGAACTGGCCGTATTCGAAGCCTCGCGGATGAAATAGGATATTTGCTGAACCCAGAACGAACGCAACCTGTAGCGGCAGTGATGGCCAGAAACCTGCGGAGCAAATCATGCCGACAACTGGCCCAAAAGGCGGCACGCCAGAAAGATTTTGAAGACAAACTGGTGACAATTGTGTCGTTTTGTAAATTCATTTGCGCAACGCAATAACCGTGTTCTAAGTTGAAACCTGTACAGGAGTTAATCAATTTCACATGGAGTGAGTTTATGAGCCGCACAATCACTGTTTTTATCTTTTTCGCCCTGTTTTCCTCCTTCGCTCTCGCAGAGAAGCCATCCAAAGTTCCAGACGGCGCCAGCCCGATTGGGCATCTTCCAATAGTAGCCAATGGTTTGCCCGAAGGTTTAGCGCCCGGCCAACAGCCTTCCGCACTCAATCACTTCGGACGACAGAATGAGGCGTTGCCAGCAGCTGCTTCAGCAAGAGCATCAGAATCCGCTAAGCCAACCAGGAAAATTGACGCACCCAAAATCAAGCCTCGGCCAGTTATCGCTGACCCGAACTCCTGATTCTTATGTGGCGTCATGATCGGCGCCAGGCAACGAACATGCTTAAACCACATGGAGGTGACGCATGTCATTTCGCGCTCAGATTGTGTCTTGTGTGATCGCAAGCACAGCACTTGCATCGACGGTCCAGGCCAATATCCGGGATTATTACGAGGAGCCGGGTTTAAACCCGTTCAAGGAAACCATCAACCAGAACTTCGGTGAGGAGATCGACCCCTTCTCTGGCCAACTGCAATTGAGTTATACAGATCTCGTCGTGCCTGGCAACGGGGGGTTCGATATCCGCATCAACCGGGTTTACAACAACCCTCAAGATGACTTTCTTCCATATAGCCCATACGGCTATGGCTGGAGCATGCATTTTGGTCGCATTGCAGTGTCGGACACGAACGCGGACAAGGTTTGCAGTCAGAACCTGCATTCATTGGATGTGCTGGACAACCCATCCCTTGAACTGGCAGACGGTGGCCGCCAGTTGCTGGTTCTTGCAGATCAGCACGACCCTGAGCTGATCACCAAACAGTGGTGGAGCGCGAACTGTAACGGCAATAATGATGTGATTGTGAAGTCGCCGGATGGCACCACTTACACCATGGATTACCGGGCCAATGACTCCGAAGGCCTGAAGATTTACGCCACGCGGATCGAAGATGCCAACGGCAACTGGATGACGATTGATTACAACACCAATGCCTATAGCATCACCTATATCGAGTCGATTTCGACCAGTGACGGGCGCTCCGTCAATTACAGCTACGCCAATACTGGCGGCGACAACACCCGACTGACATCCATTACGGCTAATGGCCAGACCTGGAATTACAGCCACACCTACACCAACAACACTTCGCCAGACTTCGCCCAGCTAACCACGGTCACCCGCCCTGACGGGGAAAGCTGGAACTACACTTATTATCCGATCACCACCAACGGAGACGCGGGTAGTCTGGCCATCGACACAGTGACCTACCCATCAGGCGGCACCATCGATTACGACTATGATTATGCGTACTTTAATTTCGGCGCCCAGAAGGCAACGACGGTGGTTACCGGCAAGCAGAATGGCGGCCGGGACATCACGCCTGGCACTTGGTCCTACACCTACGTGCCAGCCTATGACGGCCAATACGGTTTTGATGAAACTCATATGGTCGCACCGGACCATGAGCGAATCTTCTACCATATCGGCTATACAACCAGTGCTAACGTCTGGGAAATAGGCACCAAGCAATACGAAGAAGTGTACGACCTTCAGGGAAACATGCTCGAACAGTACACCTACCAATACAGCAGTATGTTGCTGTCCAGTGAAAAGTTCTGGCATGGACGAGACACCACCAGAACTGACAACGATACGCAGGTTCCGCTGCTGACCAGTGTGGTGCATTGGCGACAGAACACCTCTGTTGAGATGCAATATTCTAACTTCGATGCGTATGCAAAGCCCCAGACGATCGTCGAAACCACGAACACTACGGCTACTACGGATCGTACCCGCACCCGCACCTACAGCCACTCAGCCAGCAACTGGATATTGGGTTTGGTGACGCAGGAAACGATTGACTATCCCAACAGCGCTCCGGTCACCCAGTGGGTCATCGATAGAACCTATGATTCAGCTGGCAACATGCTGACGGAGGACGAATCGGGCGTTCTCACCACCTATACCTACACGCCCGAAGGTGACATTGCATCGGTCACCGATGCTAACAATCACGTCACCAGTTTTTCGAATTACTATCGCGGTGCGCCTCAAACCATTACTCGCCCAGAGGGTGTCTCCGAGTCTCGGGTTGTCAATGCAGACGGCACCCTGGGCTCGTCCACCAACGGACGAGGGCATACCACATCCTATACCTGGGACGACCTGAACCGTTTGACTGGCATCGATTTTCCCATCCATGCCGATGTGTCCGTCAGCTACGACGACGAATCGGCCGTGCTGACGAGAGGCAACTATAAAGAAACCCGCTCCTTTGACGGTTTCTGGCGCGACCTTGGCATCAAGCGTGAAGACACCAGCACGAGTACGGTTACGGAAGTCACCAAAGCTCTGGACTCCGTGGGCAATATGACCTTTGAGAGTTATCCCAACAGTGCACAGGGCAAAACCATCTCGTACGACGCACTTCAACGGGTGACAAGTATTGATTTCCCTGACCAGACATCAAGGACCTTTTCCTATCCAAGCGGGTTCGAGGTTCGCGAAACGGATGAAAATGGCCATGAGACCATCAAAATCATTGCAAACCATGGCGCCATGGACGACGGCTGGCTGGTTGATATTACGTCGCCGGAAAGCATCGGTACGAGCATTCGCCGAGATGGATTAGGAAATGTATTCCGCGTTTTCCAAGGCGAAATCCAGGCGGATGGCAGCCTCTTTGGCTTCGCCCGCCAGTACATACGTGATGCACGCGGTTTCCTGGTACAGGAAATCCACCAGGAAACAGGAACGACCGTGTACGGCCGTGACAATGTCGGCAATATGACCAGCAAGGAAATTGGTGCCAGCGGCATTGTTGAGACCCGGACCTATGACGATCTAAATCGTCTGGAAACCGCTTCGTTCTCGGACAGCACCCCAACGGCCACGTTTACCTATGACGACAACAGCAACCTGACGTCAGTGACCAGCTCAGCGGCCAGTCGAAGCTATACCTACGATCAGAACGATAACCTCGAAAACGAATCGTTGACTGTTGGAAGCGCAACCTACGACGTGACCTACGGCATTGATAACCTGGACCATCTGAACTCAGTAACCTATCCCAGCGGGCGCACAGTGAACTTCGACACCAACGCTCTGGGTTGGCAGACCGAGGCAACGCCCTATGTGTCATCCGTGGACCGCCACCCGTCTGGCACAGTCGACACCATGACCTATGACAACGGCGTGGTGACCACCCAAACGCTGGACAGCCGGTTACGGCCTGAATCGTTGCTATCCAGCAACGGCCAGGTGGATTTTGTCGATCTCGATATGGGCTACGACAACGTTGGGAATGTCACCAGCATCATCGACAACGCCGGGTCACTGCACAACCGGACGATTGGTTACGACGACGTGAACCGAATGACGTCGGCAACCGGGTCCTGGGGCACTGAGACAATCACCTATGACGGTCGAGGAAACATCGATACCCGAGACCGTAACGGCAGCCTGCAGGATTACCACTACAGCAATGACAAGCTGACCTACCGGGTCTTTCCATCAACATTCTTCACCATCACCCACGACGCCCGGGGCAACATGACCAGCGATGGGCCGAACATCATGATTTATGACGGCGCGAACAACCTTGCCTCCATCGACAACGGGTCCAAGGTGATTGATTACATCTACGACGGGGCCAACACCCGCATCAGCCGGAGCACTCCGACAGACACTACTGCCGTACTGTACAGCCAAATGGGCGACCTCCTGGGCGAATACGATCCATCAGGCGGCTTCAAGGAATACATCTACGTGGATTCGAAAACCGCCGTCAAGGCGGTGGATGACACCACCGTAGTTGGCCAGTAACGATTAGGGAGGACATGACTATGACACGGACTATCTGGAACACACTGGCCGCTCTGGCCGTACTCATCGTTACAGCCTTGCCCCTCAGCGCCGCTGAGGTGGTGACCTATTACCACAACGATCATCTGGGTTCGCCCATTGCTGCCACTGACGACACCGGGTCAGTGGTCTGGCAGCAGGCTTATGATCCTTGGGGGTTCAAGCTCACGGCGAATACCGACGAGCGTGGTTACACAGGAAACTGGCTGGATGAAGAGACCGGTTTGGCCGATCACAAGGCCCGCTGGTACACGTCTTCTATCGGGCGGTTTACGGGGATTGACCCTGTAAAATGGCAGGAATCGAACATACATAGCTTTAATCGCTACGCCTACGCCAGTAACAATCCTTATGCCTTTGTTGATCGGGATGGGCGCAACGCAGTTACATTTGTTGGTGGCGTGATTGTTGAGTCCATCAATGCGCTGAGGGGTAAAGGATTCAACGGAGACAGAGTCCTCGGCGCTTTGGCCGACGGTTATAATGGTGAAGGCGCTGGTTTTGCACGTTCCCTGTATCAGGATGTCGAAACATTTGTTCCAATTGGTGCGGTTGCCGGAGCCTTAGTTAAAAGTTCGAAACTGGCCAAGACGGCAGCCACAAAGGGCTTCGACAAATGGAGTAGAACGCCGAAAAGTATTCAAGATAAAATGGCATTGGAGGCTGCCAAGGAAGGGCAAGGTAACGTCATCGTTAAAAGTTTAAATGATCCTCAGTTCAGGGGAATGGAAAAAATAGAATTGAAGGTTAAGTCTGCTAAAGGCAATGATTCAGTTGTTCATTACGTGCGTGATCCCAAGACTGGTAATCGGATGGACTTCAAATTTAAAAAGCATAGTACCGATGGTTAAACAGTGTAAAGAGGGTTTCGACTCAAGGAAAGGTATTTACTGATGTTGATGAAACGATTATGAAAGTTATATGCAAAGTGAATAATATCAACAGCCTTTCGGATGAAAGGCTGTTAGAGCGGTTAAATAAATATATCTCCATGCCAGACGGAGAAATCGATCTTGAACTCGGCAGGGAATATACGGTTTACGGCGTGGTATTTTGGGACAACAGCCCATGGTATTACCTTTGCTCTGAAGAGTACGACGACTACCCTAAACCATTTGCCGCTGATTTTTTTGATGTTTTAGATGACCGATTATCATCGCATTGGAAACTATCAGCTGTGGATCAAGGTGAGGGAGAGATTTTATCCTCACTTGTTTTTAGTGAGTGGGCTAAAGATCCGTCTTTCTACGAGCGGCTCATTGAAGATGACCCCGAGGCCGTAAAGCTTTTTGGAAAGTACCGGGAGCTTATGGATCAAGAATAATTATTTTGCTGCGCATAGCGATGCCTTTCCCTCTAGATCCGTCGCTATAGTAGAAAATCTACCTGGGTTGGCTGCTGCGCTTCCAACGTCCGGCGTATCTATCGGGAGTAAGTCATTATTAGGTATAAACAAGCTTAAAGGCGGATTACAAAGAATTTCAGATAGCATTGCTCAGTTGATCAAACCAGTCGGCCTGAGTAACAAGGGAATAAAACATGCGTCACGGCACTTACCAGAATTTCAGGCGTTGGATAAATCTTATACGTTGAACAAACTACTTCGATTGGGCCAACGAATTGCTCGTAACGAGAAGAACCTTGTCAACACAAAAAACTATGGAAGCAAAGCGTACCAGGCTAAAGTCAGGGTTGGAGAAAAGGACGTGTCTGTTAAATCGGTGGTGAACGCCTCCGGCAATTTGCGTTCTGTGCACATCGTCGAGTAGGCCTTGGAATAACAAGTATGCGAATAAGTTATAGGTTGGACCAAGAAGCGGGAATTGACGCCGTCGATCCACTGGGTGAGATTTTGTTTTCCAATGATTCGGGAAAAAGCATTACCATCGGTCCAACCTATATTGACGCATGGTTGGCTGAGCTTCTGTCCGGTAGTCAAGACTTACTCGTCAACGGATATGTAGTCATATCCATATTAGAAGAGCCCAAGTCCCTATATTTGACACTCAAGTCCCCAGATTTGATTCTTCAATGGGGGGACACGGAGATAATAGGTATTCTTAGTGATTTTCTCGAGTCATTACAGTCAGCGTCGAAGAGATTTGTAGACGAGATGAAATCGACGGCCCTTTGGGAGAACAACCCCGCAATTGAAGAAATTGAGCGATTGATGGAGCAACTCGCGGCATGTGGTTGCCGCCGCTAAACCGGACACCACCTCATTCATTTGATGCCAGTTCTGCCCGGTACTCCCAGGGCGATTTCATTTTCAGCCCCTTGTGCGGGTGACTGCGGTTATAGTCCTCGATCCATTCTGGCAACCTGGCCATCACGGTGGCGACATCAGGAAGGTCGTTCAGGTACACATAGTCCCGTTTGAACGTCTTCACGAAGGCCTCAGCCATTCCAGCGGGTGCGGCACCCGCTCTGACTGCCCGAAGCGATATTCCTGACTTTCCAACAGCAAGTCCTGAACCATCTCAGCGGTGATGCCACCAGTGGTCGCCACATAACGCATCAGCTCGCGATCACAGCAATCCAGGCTTGAAGGCCACGCGAACGACTTCCTTGTTCCAGCAGCGGATCTCAAAGCCATCCGAACACCAACGAAGGTCCGGCTTCAACGTAAAGATCTGGCCGTTGTGACAGCGTTCCTGAGGTCGGCCGGTTTAAAGGAATACTTCTTATGTGGTGCATGGTTTTGCAGACTCCCTCTGCGAAATAGCGCCCAGGCAGGTCACCATAAACTCCCGGAACTCACTCACCAGCCGCCCCAGGCTGTTTTCCAGCCGGTGCCCGTCCGGCAGTACCAGCAGCGGTAGCTTCTGTTCCCGCGCCAGTTCAATCACCGGCATCGGTAGTACCACGTCATCGTCCCAGCCATGAATGATCTGGGTATGTCGGGCCTGAATCCGCGGGCTGGACTGGGGATAGGCGGACATGGCCAGTGCCGGTGCCAGCAGGAAACATCCCAGCACTGGTGTCTCGGCACTGGTGCGGGCACAGACCCAGCCACCCATGCTGGATCCCACCAGGATGGTGCGGTCCGGGCTGGCTCCCGCTTCGGCCATGGCCTCTTTCATCTGCTGCAGGCGTTCCATGGGAACTTTCGTGTTGCGATGGTCCAGCGCGATCGCAGTCACCCCGGGAAAGTTTTCCGCTTCCGCTTTCAGGGCCTGCACCTTGGTGCCGCCGGGGCCGCTCTCCAGCCCGTGGGACAGGAAGACGAAAATGTCAGACGTTGCCATGGTTACCTCCGGTGGGCGCTTTCAGTGTCGGGTGGCGGCCAGGATATCCAGCGCATGCCGGCGTTTCTCCGGGTCGTACAGGTCCACGGTGAACATCAGTTCGTCCACCTCCACCGTTTGCAGTAGCCGCGCCAGCTGTTCGCGGATACTGTCCTCGCTGCCCAGTAGCTGCAATGACAGGAAGTCCTTTACCCCGGCTCGCTCGCCACTGTTCCACAGGCCATCCATGGATTTCACCGGCGGCCGCATCCACAGTGGCTGGCCGCGGAAAAGCGACAGGATGCGCTGGTAACTGGTGGTGGCCAGGAACTGCGCCTCCTCGTCGGTATCCGCCGGAACGGCCGGAACAGCCAGAATGACGTAGGGCCTGTCCAGTTGCGCGGAGGGCTGGAAGTTATCCCGGTAAGTCTGGATGGCCTCGCGATAGAGCCGTGGCGCAAAATGGCCGGCAAAGGCATAGGGCAGGCCTCTCATGGCTGCCAGTTGGGCGCTGTAGAGGCTGGAGCCCAGCAGCCAGATGGGCACGTTGGTGCCGGCACCGGGTATGGCTTTAACCTGCTGACCTGGCTGCAATGGCCCGAGCAGTGTCTGCAGCCGGGCAATATCCTCGGGGAACTGTTCTGCACCCAGACCGTCCCGGCGCAGGGCGCGGCTGGTGATCGGGTCGGTGCCCGGTGCGCGGCCCAGGCCCAGGTCGATCCGGCCCGGGTAAAGGCTTTCAAGGGTGCCGAACTGCTCGGCGATCACCAGTGGCGGGTGGTTAGGCAGCATGATGCCACCGGAACCCACCCGCAGTGTTGTTGTCGCCCCGGCAATGTGGCCCACCAGAACGGCTGTCGCGGAACTGCTGATGCCCTCCATGTTGTGATGCTCGGCCAGCCAGAACCTCTGGAAGTCCAGGCGCTCTGCGTGTCTGGCGTAGGCCACGCTGTTGGCCAGGGTCTGGCCAACGGAATCGCCTTCGCGAACCGATGCCAGCTCGAGAAGCGAGTAGGCCGGGGATTGTGCGGGGGATTGGGCGTTGGAAGACTGCGACATTGAATGCTCCGGTTCTGGACTGTCCCGCAGCATAACAAAAACCGGCCCGCGATAAAGCGGGCCGGCGAGAGAGCAGCCGTTAGGGGGTCGGCGGAGTGTAGGACTGGGTTGAGTACTCGTCCAGTGCCGGTTTGCTGATGGTGCCCTGCTTGTCGACGTAATCCACGAAAGACTGGGCATAGTCGAGGAAGGTATCCACGGAGCGACCATCATCAGTCACCGTTCCGAAGGTGATGTAACCATCCTGGCCGCTGCCGGTGAAACTGTTGGTGACCACGTTCAGGGTTTCGCTGTCAGTCAGGGCTCGCCATTGGGTCTCGTTGCGGCCTTTCACTTCGATGTTGTACAACTGGTCACCTTCGGTGCGGGTCATGTCCACGTCCCAGCGCAGGCCGGCGGCGTAAGGATAGGCGCCGGTGGAGCCGTCCGGGGCATGGGCAAACGCCACGGCTTCGTTCAGTACCTGGCGGATTTCTTCACCGGTCATGGTCAGGTCGACCAGGGTGTTGGCGAACGGCAGCAGGGTGTAGGCGTCGCCTATGGTGACGTCGCCGGCTTCAATGTCCGTGCGCACACCGCCGGCGTTCTGGATGGACACATCGGCGTTTTTACTCAGGAACAGGAAGGCCTGGGCCACGATGTTGGCGATGTCGCCGCCGCGTTCATCGGTTGTACCGGCGCAGCCTGGCAGGCCGCTGGTGCCCTGGCCGGGAATGCGTTCCAGGCACAGGTCTTCCGTTGCGGTGCCCACCACCTCATTGCGGAAGGTGTCCAGCTGCTGGGTGTAGTTGGCCAGTGCATTGGCCACGGTGGCGTCTTCGGTCACGATACTCAGCTGCGGAGCTGCTTCGACGGCATCCATGATGGCCTGCAGCTCGGTGCCCTCGGGGGTGTATTCGGTACCGCCGTTGTCTTCACGGACAATCTCGTCGCCCAGCAACAGGTGGGGCACACCGATACAGGATTCCACCACACCGTCTGCGTTCCACTGGATGTTGAGCTCTCCCACCACCTGGGAGTACTGCCAGGCCTGCGCGACACAGGCCTTGTCACCGTCGGCGTTGGTGAGTTCCGTGGGATAGGCACCGGCGGAGGTTAGGCCAAAGTCGGCAAAGTCGCCCAGTAGGGTGTGGGAGTCGCCGCCAATAATCACATCCACGCCGGACAGGGTCTCGGCCAGCACCAGATCGTTGCCATACTGGTAGTGGGTCAGCAGGATGATCTTGTTGACGCCGTCGGCCTCCAGTTCATTGATGGCGGCCTGCGCGCTTTCGGTTTCATCCAGGAAGCGGGTGGTGTCCAGCGGGCTGGAGCTGTTCTGGGTCTTGTTGGCAATATCGATGCCGATAATGCCCACCTTCTCGCCACCCACTTCCTTCACCACGTAGGGCTTGATGTAATCGTCAACGGCGGTAGGAGCCAGGGGCGTGCCGACTTCGGGTACCACGTTGGCGGCCAGTACCGGTGTCTGACAGCTGTCGCTGGCGAGGAAGTCGAGGAACTTTTTCAGGCCTTCGTCGCCACGGTCGAACTCATGGTTGCCAAGTGCGAACGCGTCGAAACAGACCAGATTCATCAACTCGGCATCGGCTTCGCCCTCATAGGAGGTGAAGTACAGAGTGCCGGTAATGGCATCGCCGGCATGCAGTTTCAGCACGTTGTCCAGTGCCATTTCACGCTCGGCCATTTTGGCGGCAACCCGCGGAAAGCCACCGGCGGAAAACTCGGTTTCCTGGCCGGCAATGGTCAGGGATTGCGAGCCGACCTCTAGGTGTGAATGGTGATCGTTGATGTGGAGAACGTTCAGGCTCAGGGGGCCGGCCGAGGTCTCGTTGTTGTCGTTGTCGCTGTTACAGCCGACCAGTGTGATGAGCGGAAGTAGTACCCAGGCTGACTTGCGGATCATTTCCTTGCTCCTG
>CAZFPG010000084.1:0-11021 GCA_964521055.1 uncultured Marinobacter sp. | reverse complement strand
TGGCTTTTGGCCTTGTCGGTGGGGGCATCTTTGCTACGGGTTTCGGCGAAGTGGGAGCCATGGCTTTCGGTGGCCTGTTCGCTCTGATTGGATCGGCGACGTCTGTCACAGCTTTCGTCTCTACATACTCCAGCGTGAGTTATTACTACGACCAAGCCTTGTTGCGAAAACACGGGGTTGAGGTTGACGGGGTCTTGACCAGTAAATTAGCTGAATGCCAGTTCCATCAGGAGTACGACCATAATAACAACCCCATGGGCGAGGGCTATTACCTCTGCAATTTGCTTGTAGGGTACGATTTCCAGTTTAACGGAAGAAATTACAGTGGCGCTTACTATCTCAGTAAGGCAGAACTGTTCGATAAGCTACGGGAGGGTGATCCTCTGCCGCTGAAGGTGCTCCGCCTGGACCCTTCGGTTTATAAAGTGCGGGAGCGTCGGCTTGCCAATATGCTCAAGGGTCGGGAGCCTGAGTATCCTTCCCAGATTCCGGAGGGGGCCGAAATAAGCCAACTGGCCTAGCGGTTCTTGCCTTGTATGAAATCCATGCTCCCCGTTTCATGACTAAGGAAGCAGGGGCTTTGATACCACTCGTCACAGTGTACTGCCCGGCAAACAGCCCCAGGCTTTGAACCCGTTCGACAATGAGCCAGTGGCCTACTGGACAGTGAAAGAGGTTGCCGTGTGGGTGAGAATGGCCAAACACATCGCCAGGGGAAAACCGGTTTCCGGGCGGGTCAGATTCCGGCGTTGCCGGAGTCGCCAAAGAAACGCGAACGAATTGGTGAGGATCTTCAACCTGTGGGTGACTACGCCGGTATCGAGCCCTACTACCGGGTGTGTGAAGACGTAGGCGCCGTCCAGCATCAGGACCAGGACGAAGGCGCTGAATGGCTGAAGCTTCAGGCGGAGTACCCTTGGGAGAAACGCACATGCAAGTTGACACCGCAGCTTGGGAAGGTTTCCATGGATACTTATCGGGAGCAAATAGCTTCAATGGCTTTTTAGGGAGGACTGAAAGATCAAGCTTCAAACCCTTACCGGCTCGGATATTAATCCCTACATCGACGATCTCGCCCAGTTGAGGATCGAAGTGTTCCGCAGCTTTCCCTACCTCTACGACGGGGATATGGCCTACGAGCGGAAATACATCGATACCTATTCCCGTTCACCGCGCAGCCTCTTTGTGCTGGCCCGGGACGGGGATCGTGTGGTGGGGGCTGCAACCGGCATTCCCATGGCGGATGAGACGAAGGAGTTCAAGCAGCCTTTCATCGACCACGGGTACAATCCGGAAGCCATTTTCTACTTCGGTGAATCCGTACTGCTGCCGGCCTACCGGGGGCAGGGCATCGGCGTTGCGTTTTTTGATCATCGGGAAGGTTACGCGAGGGATCTTGGCACTTTCACCCACTGTTGCTTCTGTGCGGTGGAGCGGCCTGCAGACCATCCACTCCGGCCAGCGGGTTACCAGCCTTTGGATGGCTTCTGGCAAAACCGGGGCTATCGGAAGGTGCCGGAACTCAACACCACCTATCGCTGGAAGGATGTTGGCGAGGATGTCGAGACGGCCAAGCCGATGACCTTCTGGCTGAGAGCTTTGTAGGTATCAGACCCCTCAGGCGATACCGGCGGTCCGAAGCACAAACACGCCAGCGGTAACCGTCACGCTCGCCATGAGGGTTGTCAGCGCCACGATGTTGGCGGCCAGGCGGTCGTTGCCACCCAACGCTTTGACCATGACAAAACTCGCGGCTGCTGTCGGGCTGGCAAAGAACAGGAACATAAGCCCCAGTTCCCGCCCTTCAAAACCGGCCAGCCAGGCCGCCAGTGTGCAAAGCACTGGCAGCGTCACCATTTTCATTACGCTGGCGCTGATGGCCAACTTGCGGTCACTGCGCATGGCGCTCAGGGACAGGGTGCCACCGATGCACATCAGTGCCAGGGGCAGGGTGAGGGAGGCGAAATAATCGCCGCTGGTCATCAGCCAGGCAGGCAAGGCCAGCCCGGACCAGGCGAATGGCACGGCCACCACCACCGCCAGGATCAGGGGATTGCGAACGATATCCCCCAGGATTCGCCCCCAACTGGCAGTTTGCCCCGGCTGGTAGGTGGTCAGCACAATCACTGAGAGGGCATTGTAGGAAATGATCACCACGCCCAGCAGCAGGCCGCCTGCGGACAGGCCGTAGTCGCCATAGAGGCTGGCCGCCAGGGCCAGGCCGACAATACCGCAGTTGCCCCGGAACGATCCCTGAACATACACGCCCCGATCTGCCTCTGGCACCGTGCGCAGGGCCCAGAGCCAGCAGAACAGGAAACTGGCGACCGTGGCAACGACAAAAAATACCAGCAAGGCCGCGTTGAGGGTGGTATCCAGGTCAGCCCGAACAATACTGAGGAACACCAGGGTGGGCAGCGTAGCGCGAAATACCAGCGCAGACGCAGTATTGATGAACGCTGCGTCTATCCAGTTCAGGCGTCTGAGACCCAGGCCGATAAACACCATGGCGAAGACCGGCAGGGTGATCTCAAGGGTATGAAGAAAGGTGTCGAGGAGCGCCATCCGGTCGGTGGTTACCGGATCTCAAAGCTGGTGAATTCACCAGTAGCCGAGCTTTCGGTGGCATCGACCCTGTCTACGTCTGCCGCGGGTGGGCCCTTTTTACACCATTGCCTCAGTGATTCCAGCGCAGTCTGAGGGCCTTCCGCCACCAGTTCCACGCGCCCGTCGGGCAGATTTTTTGCGTAACCGGTCACTCCGAGGTCGGCGGCTGTCTGGGCGGCCGAGGCGCGGTAGTAAACCCCCTGAACCTTGCCGCTGATCAGCAGTGTCAGCCTCTGCTGGCTCATTGTCTGATCCTCCGTAGTATCCAATGGTTGTTTAAAGTTCACGAGACCCCGCCATTACAGTTTACGCCATACCAGCAATCGATTGTTCGCAGGCATTTCATGGTCGTTTTCGAGCCGGAAGCCTGTTCGTTCCGCCAGTTCCAACAGGTCATCCATGTCGCGGATGCCCATGTGCAGCGCCTGATTACGGAGGTGCCGGTCGAACTGACGATTGCTATCGCTGGTATGTTTCTCACCGTAGCTGAATGGACCGTAAAGGCAAAACGGCATGTCTGTGCCCAGCCGCATTGCGAGGCCTGCGAACATGGCCTCTACTTCCTGCCATGCCATGATGTGAGCGGTGTTTGCGGAGTAGGCGCCATCGATGTTGTCTACGGGCCAGTTCCCTGCCGCTACATCCAGCTCGACTGGTGGAAGAATATTGGCCAGGTCAGCCTCTTCGATCCAGCCAAGACAGTAGCCACTGGCGCCCGGCCGGTCGCTGGGCTGCCAAACCAGATGGGGCAGTGCCGAGGCAAAATGAACGGCGTGCTGGCCTGTGCCCGTGCCAATTTCAAGGATGGTGCCCGGGGTGGTGAACGTATTCCTGATGCGTTCGAGTATCGGCTGTTTGTTATTTTCGCAGGCCTGGGAAAAGGGCTTTTGGAGGGCCATAAGTTACACCTGTATCAGGTTCAGTTGCAGTATAGCCCTAAAGGCTATCGTGCCGGAGGGCATGATAGAGAATCCCGGGCGTATTGAGAAGCGGCCCGCTTGCGTTGGTACAAACCATCCGGATTGGCCTTCTACATTCGCATCAAACCCATTACCATGTTGTGTTTGAAGCGGAGCAGATAATGACGGACGAAACAGGCCAGGAACCCCAGCCGGATCCCCGGGAAGAGAAGTTCGTGGTTGCTACGGAACTGCTCTCGGAAGATCAGGTTGAAGGGCTTGTAGACGAGTACTGCACCCGTTATCACGGGCTCAATGATACCGAAAACCCCATGGCCGAGAGGGAGCGCGTGACAGCCGCAGTTCGGCGAGGAGACCTGGTGGTCTGGTTTGACCCGGTTGAGAATACGGCGAGCCTGGGCAACCGGGACTGAGAGATGTGAAAGGGTCCCGGTATTGATGAATGCACCTACCGTCGGACACCCTTAACCGGTACAATTCGACAATTCCCACATAAAGCCGCGTGCGAGGTGAGTTTTGATCAGGGTATTGGTTGTAGACGACCATGAACTGGTCAGGTCCGGTATTACCCGGATGCTGGCGGACAACCCCGATATTGAAGTCATCGGCGAGGCATCTTCAGGCGAGGATGCCATTGATTTCGTGCGTAAAGACAGCCCGGATATCGTATTAATGGATATCCGCATGCCGGGTATTGGCGGGCTGGAAGCGACGCGCCGGATTCTGCGTATTGATGATGCGGTCCGCGTAATCGTTGTCACCGCCTGTGCTGACGATCCGTACCCCACACGGGTCATGCAGGCCGGAGCCTCTGCCTATATCACCAAGGGTGCCGACATCAAGGAGATGGTCAGGGCCATCCGCATGGCTCATTCCGGGCAGCGTTATATCAGCCCTGAAATCGCCCAGAAAATGGCGCTCAAGCAGCTCGGGGGCGGGGATGCCCGGGATGAAGACGGTGAACTCTCGCTGTTCGACCGTTTGTCGGAACGGGAAATGCAGATTGCCATGATGGTGGTGGACTGCCAGAAAGTTCAGGACATTTCCGACAAGCTCTGCCTCAGCCCCAAAACGGTAAACAGCTACCGCTATCGGATTTTCGAGAAACTGGAAATTTCCAGTGACGTTGAGTTGGCGCTGATGGCGGTCAGGCTCGGGTTGCTCGATGCCGACAAAGTCTGACGCTCCGGTTGAGACTGCCGAGGCAGGGAACAATAGGGAGTTCGACACAAAAAGCTTCCTGAAACAACTGACTGAGCGGCCTGGCGTCTACCGTATGTACGACGCCGCGGGCAATGTGCTTTACGTGGGCAAGGCCCGCAACCTGAAAAAACGTGTCACCAGTTATTTCCGCAAGTCCGGACTGGCACCGAAAACCGAAGCGCTGGTTTCCCGGATCATTTCCATCGAAGTCACCATCACCAACAGTGAAACCGAAGCGCTTCTGCTTGAACAGAATCTGATCAAGTCCCTGCGACCGCCCTACAACATCCTGCTACGGGATGATAAGTCCTATCCCTATATCTATCTGTCTTCCCATGAGGACTATCCATCGCTGACCTTTCGTCGCGGGCGCACCAAAAAGGGTGGAGGTACCTGGTACGGGCCGTTTCCGAGCTCCGGTGCCGTCAAGGAAAGTCTTAATGTTCTACAGAAGATATTCCGTATAAGATCCTGTAGTGAAAGCTATTTCAGGAATCGAACACGCCCCTGTCTGCAGTACCAGATCAATCGGTGCACGGCCCCGTGTGTCGGGTTCATTTCCCCCGAGGACTACCGTGAGGACATGCGCCACGCCACTATGTTCCTGGAGGGCAAAAATCCCGCCATCCTGCAGGACCTGATGGAAGCGATGGAAACGGCGTCGGAAAACCTGGAGTTCGAGAAGGCTGCCGCCTACCGCGACCAGATCAACCACCTTCGCCATGTGCAGGAACAGCAGAGCGTGGACGGCGAGGGCGGCGATGCGGATGTTGTCGCCATCGCCCAGGATGCCGGCGTGGTCTGTATCGTGGTTATTATCGTCCGCGGCGGGCGGGTGCTGGGCACCAAGGATTATTTCCCGCGCTACAGTATCGAGCAGTCGGAAGGTGAGTTGTTGAGCGCATTTCTGGGGCAGTATTATTTTGGTGGCAGTACGCGCCGGGAAATTCCGCCCGATATCCTGGTGCCAGTGGATGTCGATGAGCAGGAGTTGCTGTCACAGGCGCTGACGGAATCCGCCGGGCGGGACACCCGGGTGCGCAAGAATGTGCGCGGAGAGCGCAGGCGCTGGCTCGAACTGGCCATGACCAACGCCCGCCAGACGCTGCTGACACACCTGGCCAGCAAGGAAACCGTCTACCGCCGACTGCTGGCACTGCGGGACCTGCTCGATCTTGCGGAAACCCCGTCGCGCATGGAATGTTTCGACATCAGCCACAGTCATGGTGAAAACACGGTCGCATCTTGTGTTGTTTTCGACGAGAATGGGCCGCTGAAAAGTGACTACCGCCTGTACAACATTGAAGGCGTTACCGCAGGGGATGACTATGGCGCCATGCGCCAGGTACTGACCCGGCGTTACAAACGCATGGTGGCAGGCGAGGGCAAGCGCCCGGACCTGGTGTTCATTGATGGTGGTAAGGGGCAGTTGAACATCGCCCGGGAAGTGTTTGATGAGCTTGGCGTAACAGACATCCCCCTGATTGGTGTTGCCAAGGGTGTAACCAGGCGCGCCGGCATGGAACAGCTGATCGATGCCATGACCGGTGACCTTTACCGGGTACCGGCGGACTCACCGGCCCTGCACCTGATCCAGCACATCCGGGATGAGTCACATCGCTTCGCCATCACCGGCCACCGGGCCAGGCGTGACAAGAAGCGCCGGCAGTCTACTCTTGAAGGTATCGAGGGGGTCGGGCCGAAGCGCCGCCGTGACCTGATTCGTTACTTCGGCGGCATCCAGGAGCTTCGCAAGGCAAGTGTTGACGAAATGTCCAAGGTTCAGGGTATCAGCAGGAATCTGGCAGAAACCATCTACGCAGTACTGCATGACGAATAGGGACAGCATGAATTTACCGAATATCCTCACCCTTTCCCGCATCCTGATGATTCCGGTCTTCGTGATCATCTACTACCTGCCGGCCCAGTGGAGTTATCTCGTCAGCGCAGCGATTTTCGGGCTTGCCGCCGGGACGGACTGGCTGGACGGTTACCTGGCAAGGAAGCTGGACCAGAGCACACCGTTCGGGGCATTCCTCGACCCGGTAGCGGACAAGCTGATGGTGGCAGTTGCGTTAACGGTGCTGATAGAGTCTCACGCCAGTTTCATCCTCACAATCCCGGCCACGGTGATCATTGGTCGTGAGATCGTGATTTCTGCATTGCGGGAATGGATGGCGGAAGTCGGCAGCAGGGCGAGTGTGGCGGTATCCTACATTGGCAAGGTCAAAACCACGGCACAGATGGTGGCCATCATCATGCTGCTGGCTTTCCCCCCGGGTGTAATATGGACCCATGTGGGAACCGTGTTGTTGTATGTGGCGGCTGTGCTGACGCTCTGGTCAATGATCCTCTACCTCAAAGCTGCGTGGCCTGACCTTTTCCCCGAAAAGTAAACCGGCCGAACCGCTCAGAGTTCTTCCACAGTCCAGTTGATTACCTGTCTGGCCAGCTCACGGCTGGCCATTCCGAAAGCCTCCACCACGCTTTCGACGGACTCTCCGTCCGCCTGATGGCTGATCTCGAAATGCCTGCTGGAAAGGGTTTCGCGGGTGTGCTCGTCAATCAGCTGCAGATCCAGCTGGAGGTGGACAACGGGGTTGCCATGCTGCTGTCCATCGCCCCGGTATTCGGCCTGAAACCGCGTCAGATCGCCAACCAGCGCAACGTCGCTGCGGGCCGGGCTGGTATCGTTCACAACCGTTGCCAGCCTTCCGTCACGCCGAAATGATTCCACCAGGTAGGTGCCGAGGATGACGGGTGCCCGGTTGCTCCAGCGAGCGCCTTCGTAAGCCCGGATTTCACGGGCGTCCGGCTTGACCAGAATGCGGGTGGTGTCGATGGGAGCGACAGCCAACGGTGCTGATACACGCAAGGCCCTGTCTATCACTTCGTCGGAACCTGCGGATGTTACCGGTGCCGACAACTGGAAAATCCGGTGTGCGGGGGTGTCCGGGAAGATGGTGCAGGCGGTCAGGGACAGGGTGACCGTCGCGGCTGTCATCAGGCGTATCAATCTGACTGTCACGGCTTGAACTCCCGGATCGGTTCACGGCCCAGCAGCATGCCGGACGGGTCATCTTCAAAGCGGTAGATGACATTGTTAAAGCTGCGAAGGGTGCTGCGAAGCTCACGCATAGCCGGTGCAAGTTCACCAACGCCCTGCATACCCTGGTCCAGCGCGCCCTCGTTCCTCGCGGTGAGTTCTTCCAGCCGTGTGGTGGAGGCTTCGAGAGAATCCATGGCACTTTGTGCCGTGGTGAACAACTGGCGGCCTTCATTGTCCAGCATGGAGTTGGCGGTTGCGCCAAAGCGGCGGAAGGTTTCCAGGGTGGTTTCGGTTTGTTCGCTGAGCTGATCGAAGCTGGTCACCAGTCTGCTGAGCTCGTCGCGCTGGTCCAGCAGGCCCGAAGAGATGGCATCTATATTCTCCAGACTTCGTGTGAGGTTGCTGGCGTTCTTCGGAGAGATCATGGCATTGGCGTTGGTCAGCAGTTCATCAAGTTTGGTGAAGAGCTTCTCACTGGTATCCATGAGCGAATCAAGAGTTGATGGCTCGGCATGGATGGTGGGTGGAGAGTTGCGACTGCCTTCCAGTGTGCGGCTTTCAGGTGTTCCGCCTTTCAGTTCAATGCTCATGCTTCCGGTGATGTTGGTCAGTGCCAGCCCGGCCCGGGTATCTTCCTTGATGGGGACATCGCTGTAGACGCGAATGAGTGCTCTCACGTTACGGGGGTCTTCCGGGTCCAGGCTGAGCCTGGACACATCACCCACCTCAATGCCACTGTATTTGACGGCACTTCCCTCGGAAAGGCCGCTGACGCCACGATCGAAGATCACCTCGTACCAGGCATAGTCCCGGTCTGAACTGGTCTTTCCCAGCCAGAGGGCGAACAGCAGGGCGCTGGCAAGAAAGACCAGGGTAAACAGCCCGATCAGGACATGATGTGCTCTGGGTTCCATCTCAGTACTCCTCCTGCTTCATTCAACGTCTCCGGTGGCCGTCCTGGCACCATGGGCTGCACGGCCTCGCGGGCCGTGGAAGTAGTCACGGATCCACGGGTCGTCAGTGGCTTCGACGGTTTCCAGTGGGCCATCGACCAGTACCCGTTTGTCGGACAACACAGCCACCCGGTCACAGGTACTGTATAGCGTATCCAGGTCATGAGTAACCAGGAATACGCTGAAACCCAGAGCGTCCCTCAAGGTAACGATCAACCGGTCAAATGCCGCCGCCCCGATGGGGTCCAGCCCGGCTGTAGGTTCATCAAGAAACAGTACCTCCGGATCAAGCGCCAGCGCCCGCGCCAGTGAAGCACGTTTGACCATGCCGCCGGACAGCTGCGCCGGAACCATGGTGGCTGCGCTGCCGGGCAGGCCCACCAGTGCCAGCTTCACCCTTGCCAGGTGTTCTGCATCGTTTCGTGACAGCCTGGCGTGTTCAATCAGTGGCAGGGCAACATTTTCCTGCAGGGTCAGGGACGTAAACAGGGCGCCACTCTGGAACAGGACACCAAAGCGCCGCTCGACCCGGGACCGTTCTTCCGCCGGGAGCGACTGCAACTCCTTGCCAAAGACCTCAATCGTGCCGGAGTCCGGCTGCAGGAGCCCGACAATGCTGCGTAGCAACACCGACTTACCGGTTCCCGACCCGCCAACTACCCCCAGTATTTCTCGGCGATAGAGGTCGAGATCCAGGTTCTTGTGGACTTCGTTAGCACCAAACCGGTTGTGAAGCTCCCGGACCCTGATAACCACATCCCTTTGCGAGGCCTGTCGACTCACCAGCCCATCTCCATGAAGAAAATCGCCGCTATGGAATCCAGCAGAATGACCATAAAGATCGACTGTACCACGGCAGAGGTGGTGTGCTCGCCAACGGATTCCGCGCTGCCGCTGGCCTTGAAGCCCTCTAGACAGCCGATGACGGCAATAACAAAGGCAAATACCGGAGCCTTGCCAAGACCGACCAGGAAATGGACGACCCTTACTTTGGTTTCGAGGATATTGAGAATCTGGGGCAAGGAAATATCCAGCACCGTTACGCACACCAGTGAACCACCGATGATACCGCTGATCATGCCGACAAAGGTCAGTATCGGCAGGGAGATAACCATTGCCAGAACCCGCGGGATAACCAGAAGTTCTATCGGGCTGAGCCCGAAGGTACGCAGGGCGTCGATTTCCTCATTCGCTTTCATGGATCCGAGCTGCGCGGTGAAAGCGCTGGCCGTGCGGCCGGCAAGAAGGATAGCCGCCAGGAGCACGCCAAATTCCCGCAGGAAGGAAAACGCCACCAGGTTGACTGTGTAAATGGTTGCACCGAAGTCATCCAGAATGGTGGCGCCGAGAAAAGCCACCACCGCCCCCACCAGAAAAGTGAGCAGGGAAACAATCGGCAGCGCATTCAGTCCGGTCTGATGAATGTGTGCGACCAGTGATGTCATACGCCAGCGCCGGGGCGATGGGAGGATCGACACCATTGTGGCAATAACCTGGCCGGTAAAACCCACGAGTAGGCGTTGCTGGTTCCAGTAACCTTCAACCTGCTGGCCAATCCGTGCCAGGAAAACGAGTAATGCCGAGCCCTGGTGGGGGAGGTTTCCATCCGGCCTGGCCATGGCATCGGCCACCAGGCGGAGCAGATCCCGTCGCTCCGGCGGAAGATCCGAAGCGCCGTCGGTCAGCTTTACCAGTGTTTGTGGGCCCAGAAGGTCGGCCAATAACGAAGCCCCGGCTGTATCCAGGGCTTTAATGGCTGTCAGGTCCGCAGAATGGTCCACAGTTTTTTCTGAGGCCAGAAAGGCTTCTACTTCCCGCTTCAACCTTTCGTAGTTCGGCAGCGTCCAGTCGCCTGTGATAATGACGCGATCGGCTTGATAGTCGAGCTGGCCGGGTGAGGGCATCTGAAATTCCTGTGCCTGTATTCAGGAAAAGAGGTACGCACCACTGATACTAGCTGAAATTTGACCATCGCACCGACTGTTCTTCGTGTGAAAAACAATCAGAACCTGAAGTAAAACAGAAAGTTGAAAAAAGTGGTTGACGCAAACGGTCGAATCCGTAGAATACGCCCTCGTTGACCAAGCGGGAATAGCTCAGTTGGTAGAGCACAACCTTGCCAAGGTTGGGGTCGCGAGTTCGAATCTCGTTTCCCGCTCCAATCAACACAGTCTCTCAATGCCCACCTGAGAGCATAAAAGTTACGAATCCCCTTCGGACTTTTCCCGGCGCGGTGGCAGAGTGGTTATGCAGCGGACTGCAACTCCGTGTACGCCGGTTCGATTCCGA